>JASHQO010000077.1 GCA_030039105.1 Xanthobacteraceae bacterium | reverse complement strand
CTCACCGTCGCCATCCGCCAGCAATATCCCGGCCACGCCAAGCAGGCCGGCCTGATTGCCTCGCAATGCCACGCCGGCGCCTATGCCAACCGCTTCGTCGTCGTGGTCGACGACGACATCGATCCGGCCGACATGGACAAGGTGGTGTGGGCGATGTGCACGCGGTTCGACCCGCGCGAGGGCACGGAGACGCTGCGCGGCTGCTGGTCGACCGTGCTCGATCCGATGGCCTATGCGACCGACGACCCACGCAACGCCCGCGTCGTGATCGACGCCTGCAAGCCGTTCAAGCGCCGCGACACCTTCCCGGTCGTGGTGCGGGCCAGCAAGGAAGTCGAGGACCACGTGCGCGGCAAGTTTTCCGATGTATTGCCGCGCTGACTGCTCCTTCCCTCTTGTGGCCAGGATTGGGTGAGGGTCGGGAGGTGACGTGAGCGCGTCGATGCCTGTACAGTACCTCACCTCTCGACTCCCACCCCGCTGCCCCCCACAAGGGAGCGGGGAAGTAGAAACCGCATGACTGAAAAATTCGACATCACGCTGACCATCAACGGCCGCGACTATCCGATCCGGGTCGAGGCGCGCAAAACCCTGGTCGACGCCATCCGCGACGATTGCGGCCAGACCGGCACCCATATCGGCTGCGAGCACGGCGTCTGCGGCACCTGCACCGTCATCGTCGACGACGAGGCGGTGCGCTCCTGCCTGATGTTCGCCGTGCAGGCGGAAGGCAAGAAGATCCGCACCGTCGAGGGACTGGCCGACGGCGACAAGCTCTCAGTGCTGCAGCAGGCCTTCATCGACAATCACGGCCTGCAGTGCGGCTACTGCACGCCCGGTTTCTTGATGCTCGCCACCAACGTGCTGGAAAAGCGGCCCAATATCGGCGACGACGAGTTGATCGACATGCTGGCGTCGAACCTGTGCCGCTGCACCGGCTATCAGAACATCATCAAGGCGGTGAAGGCGGCGCGCGATCAGTTGCGCGGCACGGCGTAGCCCGGATGGAGCGAAGCGCAATCCGGGAGCGGCACGGAGGCTGATAGGCCGTCCCCGGATTTTGCTTCGCTCCATCCGGGCTACGAAGGCAGCGCCGCGAGCGCCGCTTTCGCCACTTCGACATCCTGCTCGATCTTCGCCCCGCCGGCCGCCACCGCGCCAATCACTTCACCGTCGACCTCGACCGGAAAGCCGCCCGGCACGTTGGTGAAGTCGCCCATGCGCACCGCCATGGAGAGCGCATTCTCCTCCGGCGCATAGCCGGTCGGCAGCCGCTGCGAGGCCGCGGTGATGGCCTTGCGCTGCGTGGTGACGATGGAGAAATGCCGGGCACCGTCCATCATCAGGAAGGCGATCAGCCGGCAGCTTTGGTCAACCACGGCGAGCGACACCTTGCAGCCGAGCGCGTCGGCCTTGGCGACGCCGGCCGCGAGCATCTTCAGGCTGGCCTCGTGGGTCAGCCGGTGGGTGGGGACGATGTCCGCCATGGCAAAATCCTTATCCGCAGCAACATGGAAGGCTGTTATAACAGCGATCCGAATTTTCGACCCGTCATGCCCGCGCTTGTCGCGGGCATCCACGTCTTAAGGCGCGCGCCGAGCCAAAGACGTAGATGGCTGGGACAAGCCAGGACAAGCCCGGCCATGACGGGGGAGAAAAAGCAGGAATAAGCGGGGAACGAGAACAGTGGAAGAGAACATTGCGCCATCAACGTGGGACCGCGAGGCCGATGTGGTCGTGATCGGCTCGGGCGCGACCGGCTTGCCCGCGGCCGTCGTGGCGCGCGAGGCCGGCGCGTCGGTGATCGTGGTCGAAGCCGAGAATCACGTCGGCGGCCATGCCATCACCTCAGGCGGCAATTTGCCGCTCGGCGGCGGCACCAGCTACCAGAAGAAATACGGCATCGAGGATTCCGCCGACCTGTTCTTCCAGGATTTGACCGACTGGTCGGTGGTCGAGACCAACGGCTTTCCGCCCTATCGCTACAACGACCGCGAGATCATCCGCGCCTTCGCCGACAACAGCGTCGCGGCGTTCGAATTCCTGTTGGCCCATGGCGTCAAGGTCATCGACCGCCAGCCGAACAAGATCGGCCACGAGATCGGCGTCTCGATGCTGCGCACGATGCAGATTTCGGTCGAGGACTACGCGATGGTCCACACCGGCGGCCCGGCCAATCCCGACGACGACGAAATCCGCGCCGGCGCCGGTCTGATCCGGCCGCTGGAAGCCGCCGCCCGCAAGGCCGGCGTCGACATCCTGCTCGATCATCGCATGACGGCGATTCACCGAGCGGCGCCGCGCGACGGCCGCGTCACCGGCATCGCCGTCGATCATAAAGGTCGCAAGCTCAACATCCGCGCCCGCAAGGCGGTGATCGTCGCCACCGGCGGCTCGACCGGCAATGTCAATTTCCGCCGCATGTTCGATCCGCGGCTGACGGAAGAATACTGCGGGCTCGCCGGCATGCCGTGGTCGGACCAGGACGCCAGCGGCGAGATCGCCGCGATCGACATCGGCGCCGCGCTGTGGGGGCTGTTCAACTACACCGGCGAATTCGGTTCGGGCATCACCAAGCCCGGCGCCATCGGCTGCCAGTACGGTTATGTCAACGTGCGCTGGTATCCGGGCAGCGAGGTTTTTCACAAGGCGCGCGCCATCGGGCTGCCGGTGAAAGACTGGCAGGACGTCATCCTGGTCAACATGCTCGGCAGCCGCTTCTATGACGAGACTGCCGGCCACTTCAATTACAACACCTATCAGAGCACCAATCCGTATGAGCCGGGCAGCTACCTCAACGCCAAGAACCAGAAATACGATCCGGGCAATTTCATCAACGCCGCGCTCGCCGGTATCGGCGACGGCCATAACGGCGGCGGCCCGATCTGGGCGATCTTCGATGCCGACGCCTGCGTGCGCGAGAAGTGGACGCCGGCGCCGCCCCACGTCGACGTCGCCGAAGGCTTCTTCTTCGCGGCCGACAGCATCGCCGCGCTCGCCGCCATGATTAAAATGAAATTTCAGCGCGTGGCGATGCCGCCGCAAAATCTGGTCGGCACGGTTGCGCGCTACAACTCCTTTGTCGATGCCGGCAAGGACGCCGACTTCGGCAAGCCGAAGCCGCTGCACAAGATCGCCAAGCCGCCGTTCTACGCCGCCTGGGCAACGCCGGTGATCCACGATACCCGCGCCGGCCTGCGCATCAATGCCCGCTGCCAGGTGATCGACATGAAGGGCGAGGTCATCCCCGGCCTCTATTGCGGCGGCGAATCCGCCGGCGGCTTCTCCATGCACGGCCTGCCGCGCGCGGTGTGCCAGGGATTTATTGCGGGACGGAACGCGGTGACTGAAAACATGTAGACAAAGCGGAAAGTCCCGCGGCGCCGAGCTCACAATTCACAGACCGTTCCGACACTTCGCGACCCTGGTTCGCGGGCCGCGTTCTCGCGCAGGCGCTTGTATTCGTCCGTTGCCGTCGCGCCGGCGGCGGCAAGTCGTGCCGCGCGTTCGATGCGCGGCACGTCGCTCGGCTCGCGTTTGGCGATCGAGGCTGCGCGATGCTCGGAGCGACGTCGGCGGGGTCGACGCAGGATGGCTCAGGCAAGCGCCGACGCGGCGCGCAAGAAGCTTAAGCTCGCGACAAAAATCGCCGGCACACCCGGCCCGCGCATTATGCGGCAGGTGCCGAAGCTACACCGTGGTCTGCGCCATGCCGGGCTTGGTCGGCGTCAGCGCTTCCTTGGCGCCATCCTTGAAGGCGACGTCCGGCGGCAGCACGATCGAGCACGAGCGGATTTTCTGGTGCGCCGGGTCGATGCCGGGCGGCGTCATGCCCTTTTCGACCAGCGCCTTGGCGGCGCGCATCAGGCGGTGGCGCGCCATGATGATGCCGTTGTCGGTGGAGACCAGGTTCTCCTTGGTACGATCGCAGATCGGACCCATGCTCTCCTGCAGCGAAGCGTCCTGCATGGCGAAACCGGCAACACCGCTAAAGGTCTTGCCGGCTTTTTGCGCGGCACGGTCGATCAGATAGTCGTTGTCCTTGTTGGCGAGCGGCCGGAACGCGGCGTCGACCTTGCAGTGCACGCCAGCGCCGTCCTTCATGGCGTCGACCTCGGTCTTGGTCAGCGCCCGCACCGGATGGAAGTCGTAACTCCAGGCCCAGCAGCTCTCGTCGTCGATCGGCACCCAGAAATGGCCGTGGATCGGATGATCGCCACGCGGCGGGATCATGGTGAAGCACGGCATCACCCACGGCGTGATGCGCCAATAGTAGTTGCCGTTCTCGGCATTCCTGCGTGCGCCGATGAACAGGCCGCCGGGCTGTTCGACCACTTCGAAATGCGGCTGCATGTCGGAGAGATTGTACTGATTGCCCTTGGCGCCCTTGAACAGCGGATCGGACGAAAGATCGCCGCGGTGCAGGAACGAGACGTGGCTGGAATCGATGCCGCCTTCCATGGCTTGCAGCCAGTTGCACTCCTGCAGCCGCTTCGACACGAATGTCTGCTCCGGCCGCACCATGGCGAATTCCCATTCCGGCAGCGGCGGCTTCCGCTCGACCGGGCCCATATAGGCCCACAGCACGGCGCCGCGCTTCACCAGCGGATAGGACGTGAGCTTGACCTTCTTGCAGAAGCCGCTCTCGACCGGCTCGGACGGCACTTCCATGCACTGGCCGTTCACGTCGTATTTCCAGCCGTGATAGGGGCAGCGCAGCCCGCCCGCCTCGTTGCGGCCGAACCACAGCGAGACGCCACGATGGGCGCAGAATTCGTCGATCAGGCCGTATTTGCCGTCGGAGTCGCGGAAGGCGAGCAGCCGCTCCGACAGGATTTTCACCCGCACCGGCGGGCAATCGTTCTCGGGCAGCTCCACGGCGAGCAGCACCGGCAGCCAGTAGGAGCGGAAAAGCTGCCCCATCGGGGTGCCGGGGCCGGTCTGGGTCAGAAGTTCGTTTTGCTCTTTGCGCAACATGGAGGCGTCGTCCGTGGCCGATATGGCGATGTTGGCTTGACAGTAAGGATTCGGCCGGGCCCCGACAAGGCGACGCAAGGGAACCGCAGCCGTCATTGCGCGCCAACGGTCCGGCCTGAAATAGCCGGCCCGATAACAGGCTCCGCGAAGCAATCCAGCCATTCCCGCAGCGCTGGATCGCTTCGTCGCTCCGGCTCCTCGCAATATGACGAAAATTGCGCGCAACCGCACCGTGCCGTTGCTTACCCCCGGCAATTACGCTAAGTCCGCCGGCAAATGGGGCGGTTTGGAGAGATGGCAATGGCCGAGCACGGTGAAATCGAATACGCAACCGCAACAGGCAACGATTACGCCGCTCACGAACAGACCTATAAAAACTTCATCACCCTGGTGAAGGTCGTCATGGCCATTGTGGTTTCGATCGTGATCCTGATGGCGATTTTCCTGACGTAAGTCGCGTTTCCGCTATCCAATCGGCTCGTGGCCGGCCGTGCATTAGCGGCGGCCGTCGGAGGAATCATGAAGGTCGCGGTTGTTGCCGAAACCGATGCGGGCGAGCCGCGGGTGGCCGCGGTGCCGGAAACCGTCAAGAAGATGATCGGGCTCGGCGCCGAGGTGGCGGTCGAGCCGGGCGCCGGCGTCAAGTCCGGCATACTGGATTCCGACTACACGGCGGCCGGCGCTACCGTCGCCGCTGACGCGCTCAACGGCGCCGACGTGGTGCTGCAGGTGCGCCGCCCGCAGGGTGCTGAGCTGTCGAAGCTCAAGAAGGGCGCCCTCGTCGTCGCTATCATGGATCCCTACGGCAATGACGCAGGCGTCCGGGCCATGGCCGATGCCGGCGTCACCGGCTTCGCCATGGAGCTTTTGCCGCGCATCACCCGCGCCCAGGTGATGGACGTGCTGTCGAGCCAGGCCAATCTCGCCGGCTACCGCGCCGTGATCGACGCCGCGGCCGAATTCGGCCGCGCCCTGCCGATGATGATGACGGCGGCCGGCACGGTGCCGGCCACCAGGATCTTCATCATGGGCGCCGGCGTCGCCGGCCTGCAAGCGATCGCCACCGCGCGGCGCCTCGGCGCCATCGTCACCGCGACCGACGTGCGGCCGGCGGCCAAGGAGCAGGTCGAAAGCCTCGGCGCCAAATTCATCGCCGTCGAGGACGAGGAATTCAAAGCCGCCGAGACTGCTGGCGGCTACGCCAAGGAAATGTCGAAGGAGTACCAGGCCAAGCAGGCCGCGCTGGTCGCCGAGCACATCAAGAAGCAGGACATCGTCATCACCACCGCGCTCATTCCCGGCCGGCCGGCGCCGCGATTGATCTCGAAGGACATGGTGGCGTCGATGCGGCCGGGCTCGGTCGTGGTCGATCTCGCGGTCGAACGCGGCGGCAACGTCGAAGGCGTCAGCGCCGACGCGGTGACCGAGCGGAACGGCGTCAAAGTGGTCGGCTATCGCAACGTGCCGGGCCGGCTTGCGGCCACGGCGTCGAACCTTTACGCCAAGAACCTCTTGGCGTTCCTGGAAAACCTGATCGACAAGAAGACCAAGGCGCTGGCCGTGAACTGGGACGACGACATCGTCAAGGCGACGGCGCTGACCCGCGACGGCGCCGTCGTGCATCCGAATTTCCAGCCGAAGACGGCGGCGTGAGTTTTTCGCCCTCCCCTTGTGGGGGGCAAAGCGAACTGGAGACCATTGATGATGATGCTCTCGATCATCGGCCAGCTTGATCTCGCCACCATCGGCAACGGCGCGGCCCACGCCGCGAGCGACATTGCCGATCCGTTCGTGTTCCGGCTCTCGATCTTCGTGCTGGCGGTGTTCGTCGGCTATTACGTGGTCTGGTCGGTGACGCCGGCGCTGCATACGCCGCTGATGTCGGTGACCAACGCCATCTCGTCGGTGATCGTGGTCGGCGCGCTGCTCGCGGTCGGCGTGGCGCTGGTCGCCAATGACGACGGGCCGCTCTGGGCTCGCGCGCTTGGCTTCGTCGCGCTGACATTTGCGTCGGTCAATATCTTCGGCGGCTTCCTGGTCACCCAGCGCATGCTGGCGATGTACCAGAAGAAGAAAAAATGACGATGTCCGTGAATTCTCCTTTTCGCAAAATGCCGTCGTCATGGCCGGGCATAGCCGTTCGAAGAACGGCGTCGCTTCCGCTCGCCTACGCCCGGCCATCCACGTCTTTCGTCTCACGCTGCAAAGACGTGGATGCCCGGCACAAGGCCGGGCATGACGGTCGTGGGCTCGGAGCCAAATCATGAGCGCCAATCTCGCTGCGCTGCTTTATCTGCTCGCTGGCGCCTTGTTCATCGTGGCGCTGCGCGGCCTTTCCAGCCCGGAAACCAGCCGCCGCGGCAACACGCTCGGCATGATCGGCATGGCGATCGCGGTGCTGACGACTTTGGCGTCGCACCCGCCGGCGTCGGCGGCCGCCTGGGGGCTGGTCGTGCTCGGCATGGCCATCGGCGGCGGCATCGGCGCGGTGATCGCGCGCCGCGTGCCGATGACATCAATGCCGGAACTGGTGGCGGCGTTCCATTCGCTGGTCGGCATGGCGGCGGTGCTGGTGGCGGCCGGCGCGCTCTACGCTCCTGCAGCCTTCGGCATCGGCGTCGAAAACGCCATCCACGGCCAGAGCCTGATCGAAATGTCGGTTGGCGTCGCCATCGGCGCCATCACCTTTACCGGCTCGGTGATCGCGTTCCTGAAGCTTTCCGGCCGCATGAGCGGCGCGCCGATCATTTTGCCGGCGCGCCACGCCATCAACATCGCCCTCGGCATCGCCTTGGTCGTGCTGATCGTGTGGTTCTTCAACGCGCAGCTCCACCTCACATTCTGGCTGATCGCCGCGGTGTCGTTCCTGCTCGGCGTCCTGATCATCGTCCCGATCGGCGGCGCCGATATGCCGGTCGTGATCTCGATGCTGAACTCGTATTCGGGATGGGCGGCCGCGGGCATCGGCTTTACGCTCGGCAACTCGGCCCTGATCATCACCGGCGCGCTGGTCGGCTCCTCGGGCGCGATCCTGTCCTACATCATGTGCAAGGGCATGAACCGCTCGTTCATCTCGGTGATTCTCGGCGGCTTCGGTGGCGAGGTGGCGGGCCCGGCGAGCGGCGGCGAGCAGAAGCCGGTCAAGATCGGCTCGGCCGAGGACGCCGCCTTCATTCTGAAAAATGCCGGCAAGGTCATCATCGTGCCGGGCTACGGCATGGCGGTGGCGCAGGCGCAGCATGCGCTGCGCGAGATGGGCGACAAGCTCAAGCACGAAGGCGTCGACGTCAAATACGCCATTCATCCGGTGGCCGGCCGCATGCCGGGCCACATGAACGTGCTGCTCGCCGAAGCCAACGTGCCGTACGACGACGTGTTCGAGCTGGAGAACATCAATTCCGAATTCGCCCAGGCCGACGTCGCCTACGTGATCGGCGCCAACGACGTCACCAATCCGGCCGCCGAGGAAGATCCGAAATCGCCGATCTACGGCATGCCGGTGCTGCAGGTGTGGAAGGCCGGCACGGTGATGTTCAACAAGCGGTCGCTGGCGTCCGGCTACGCCGGGATCGACAATCCGCTGTTCTACCGCGACAACACCATGATGCTCCTTGGCGACGCGAAGAAGATGACCGAGGAGATCGTCAAGTCGGTGTGATATCGTCATTGCGAGCAAAGCGAAGCAATCCGGTCCGGCGGCGCCGCTCCTCTGGATTGCTTCGTCGCTCCGCTCCTCGCAATGACGAGGACACGAGAGCCGCTGCATGACCGATCAAAACCCACAACCCATTCGCGCGCGCCCCTGGAAGCGGCCGCCCGATGCCGGCAGAACTTCGGCGCCCTATTCGTCCTATCGCTTCATTTTCCGCCTGCTCGGCATTCCGGTGCTCGCCGTCTGCGGCGTCTTTCTCTACAACGGCGTCCGCGACCGCCTCGTGCTGCCGGCCTGCGATTCCAGCGCCGCCAAAAGATCGCTCGCCGACGTTTTGAGGCAGCTCAAGCTCGAGCCGACCACCTACGCGTCGATCAAGGCCGTGTCGTCGACCAAGGACGACGTCGTCTGTAGCGCGGTGATGCCGCTGCCCGATGGCGGCAATGTCGCCGTCGACTACACGTTCTATTGGCAGGGCGACACCGCCAACATGAAATATTCGGTGGCGCGGCGGGCGCCGGGCGAGACCGCGCCAGTGACGCCGCCGCTGCGCTGAGTCAGCGCGGCTTGCCGTAGCCGCCCGCGGTCGGCGTCTGGATGATCACCGCCTCGCCGGCATCAATAACGGTGGCGTCGCAGCCTTGAAGCTTCTCGATCGCGCCGTCGTTCCTTCGCACCGCATTCTCGCCGACCTGGCCGTCACTGCCGCCGGCGAGTCCGAACGGCGGCACGCGGCGGTGGCCGGACAGGATCGTGCATTCCATCTTTTCCAGGAAGCGGATGGTGCGGCGGATGCCGTCGCCGGCGTTCCATTCGCCGCGGCCGCCGGAGCCTTTGCGGATATGGAAGTCTTCCAGCAGCACCGGATAGCGGAATTCCAGGATTTCAGGATCGGTCAGCCGCGTGTTGGTCATGTGGGTGTGCACGGCATCGGTGCCCGGGAAACCCGGACCCGCTGGCGAGCCGGAGCAGATGGTCTCGTAATACTGATGGCGCGCGTTGCCGAAATTGACGTTGTTCATGGTGCCTTGCGCCGCCGCCATGGCGCCGAGCGCGCCGAACAGGCAATTGGTGACCTCCTGCGAGGTCTCCACGTTGCCGGCCACGACAGCCGCGGGGAATTCCGGCGTCAGCATCGAGCGCTTCGGAATGACGATGCGGATCGGCCGCAGGCAACCGGCGTTCATCGGAATATCGTCGTCGACCATGACGCGGAACACGTAGAGCACCGCGGCGCGGGTCACCGGCTCCGGCGCGTTGAAGTTCGAGCCCTGTTGCGGGCTGGTGCCGGTGAAGTCGACGGTGGCCTCGCGCCGCTTCTTGTCGACGGAAATGCGCACCTTGATGGTCGAGCCCTGGTCGGTCTCGATGGCGAAGGAGCTGTCGTGCAGCCGGTCGATGACGCGGCGCACGCTTTCGGCCGCGTTGTCCTGGACGTGGCCCATATAGGCGCGCATCACCGGCAGCGTGAAATAGCGCACCATCTTGCGCAGCTCCTGCACGCCCTTCTCGTTGGCGGCGATCTGCGCCTTGATGTCGTTGACGTTTTGCAGCGGATTGCGCGCCGGATATTTGGCGCCGGTGAGGAGCGCATAGGTCTCCTTCTCGCGGAAGCGGCCACGCTCGACCAGCATGAAATTGTCGATATAGACGCCTTCCTGCTCGATCGTCGTGGCATTCGGCGACATCGAGCCCGGGGAAATGCCGCCGACGTCGGCGTGGTGGCCGCGCGAGGCGACCCAGAACAGTATGTCCCCTCCGCCTCGTGAGGATGGATGCGCAAACACCGGCGTGCAAACGGTGATGTCCGGCAGATGGGTGCCGCCGTTGTAGGGCGCGTTGATGGCGTAGACGTTGCCCGGCCGGATCCTGCCCTTGTTTTCGCGGATGATGGTCTCGACCGCGCGATCCATGGAGCCGAGATGCACCGGCATGTGCGGCGCATTGGCGACCAACGAGCCGTCGCCGTCGAACACCGCGCACGAAAAATCGAGCCGCTCCTTGATGTTCACCGAATAAGCGGTGTTCTGCAGCGCCACGCCCATCTGCTCGGCGATCGACATGAAGAGGTTGTTGAACACTTCGAGCATCACCGGATCGGCCTTGGTGCCGATGGCGCGGGCGCGGACGAGTTTTTGCACGCGACGGAGCACGAGGTGGTCCTTCGCGGTCAGCTCGGCCTGCCAGCCGTGCTCGACCACGACGGTCTGATGCGGCTCGATGATGATGGCCGAGCCCTTGATTTTGTGGCCAGGCGCCAGGGTGTCGCGGCTATAGACACGCGCACGCTGCCATTTGCCGTTTGAGAAGAATCGGGTGCGCCGCGCCGGCGCCGGCAGCTTTGCCCGCGTCGTCTTCCGCGTCTTTTCCTTGAAAGTCGCGCCACCGCCGATGGCTTCGACCGACACCGCCTCGATCACCAGCGCCTTGCTGCGATCGATAAAGCCGAATTGCGCCTTGTGGGCGCGCTCGAACGCCGACTTCATTGTGGCGGGCGAAACGAGCTTTGCGTCCCTGCCCGCCTCGACGATCAGCGGCGTATCGGTGCCGGCATAACGGATGTGGGCCCGAACGTGCAGCGCGATCTTGTTCTTGGCCACGCCCTGGCCGGCGACTTCATCGATCGCGGCATCGGCCAAGCGGCGAGAGACGCTCTGCAGCGTCTTGCGCGCCTTGTCGCCGAATTCCTCCTCGATCGCCTGCTGGCGCACGCTGCGGATATCGGCGAGGCCCATGCCGTAAGCCGACAGCAGCGACGACAGCGGATGGATCAACACCCTGGTCATGCCGAGCGCGTCGGCCACCAGGCAGGCATGCTGGCCGCCGGCGCCGCCGAGGCAGTTGAGCGCATAGCGCGTCACGTCGTAGCCGCGCTGCACCGAGATTTTCTTGATCGCGTTGGCCATGTTCTCGACGGCGATCTTGATGAAGCCGTCGGCGACCTCTTCGCCGGTGCGGCCATGGCCGATTTCCTTCGCCATGGCGGCGAAGGCCGTGCGCACCGCGTCGGCGTCCAGCGGCTGGTCCTGGGCGGGACCGAAAATCTTCGGAAAGAAATCCGCAATGAGCTTACCGACCATCACGTTGGCGTCGGTCACCGCGAGAGGCCCGCCGCGGCGATAGCATTTCGGGCCGGGATTGGCGCCGGCCGAATCGGGCCCGACGCGGAACCGCGCGCCGTCGAAATGCAGGATCGAGCCGCCGCCGGCGGCGACGGTATGGATCAGCATCATCGGCGCGCGCATGCGCACGCCGGCCACTTCGGTCTCAAAGGCGCGCTCATATTCGCCGGCAAAATGCGACACGTCGGTCGAGGTGCCGCCCATATCGAAGCCGATGAGCCGCGCAAATCCGGCAGAGCGTCCGGTCTCGGCCATACCGACGACGCCGCCCGCCGGGCCGGAGAGGATTGCATCTTTGCCGCGGAACAACTCGGCCGCCGTCAGGCCGCCGGAGGACATCATGAACATCAGGCGGGTCTTCTCCCTTCCCCCACCCGGGCCGCGCTTGCGCGCGCCCGAGCGCAAGCTTGTTGGGGAGAGGTCCGGGGTAGTAGGGGTCGGGAGGCGATTTGCAGCCGTCGACGCCGGCGACGTCCCTTCCCGACCTCCCACCCTGGCCTCCCTTACAAGGGGGGAGGGATTCAGGTCGCCCGCGACTTGCGACACGTACCTTCGCAGGATCGGCGACAGATAGCTGTCGACGACGGTTGTATCGCCGCGGCCGACGAGCTTGATCAGCGGCGACACTTCGTGGCTGGCGGAGACTTGGTCGAAGCCCAGCTCGCGCGCCAGTGCGGCCAGGCGCTGCTCGTGGTCGCTGTAGCGGTAGGCGTGCATCAGCACCACGGCGACGGCGTCGATGCCGTCGGCCTTGGCGCGAAGAAGCTCGGCGCGCGCCGCGGCGAGATCGAGCGCGCGCTCCACCGTGCCGTCGGCGCGCACCCGCTCGTCGACCTCGACGACGCGCTCGTACAGCATGTCGGGCTTGATGATGTGCTTGGCGAAGATCTTCGGCCGCGCCTGGTAGCCGATGCGCAGCGCGTCGCGAAAGCCCTTGGTGATGAGCAGCAGCGTGCGGTCGCCCTTGCGCTCGAGCAGCGCATTGGTGGCGACCGTGGTGCCCATCTTGACCGCGGCGATCCGCTCGCTCGGGATCGCCTCGCCGGCCTTGAGCCCGAGCAGACGGCGGATGCCGTGCACCGCAGCGTCGCGATAGGCCTCGGGATTTTCCGACAGCAGCTTGTGGGTCACCAGCGCGCCGTCCGGCCGCCGGCCGATCACGTCGGTAAAGGTGCCGCCGCGATCAATCCAGAATTCCCACCTCGGTGGCGCAACTGGCAAAGATTCTCTCCCTTGGATTTCCGGCGACCGGCGACGCCGCCTCGTCCAACAGCGATTTTCACTGGCGAGGGATGAGTGATACTTATCAAGCTACCCGCACATTGCAAACCGGCACTTCGAGCCGAAGGACAAGGAGCGCATAGATGACGGTATACAGTGGTCCGGTTTTCGACATGGCCGCCAAGCAATTCGCCATCATCGCCGACCATCTGTCCATTCCGCTCGACGAACGCGATCGCCTGCTGTTGCCGAAACGCGCCGTGACGGTGTCCTGCCCCATTCGCCGCGATGACGGGACCGTCATGGTGTTCGAGGGCTACCGCGTCCAGCATCTCTTGACCCGCGGCCCGACCAAGGGCGGCACGCGCTTTGCCCCGACAGTCGGCCTTGGCGAAGTGGCCGCCCTCGCCATCTGGATGAGCTGGAAATGCGCGCTGGTCGGCCTGCCCTATGGCGGCGCCAAGGGCGGGGTCAGCGTCGATCCGTCGGCGATTTCCAAGCGCGAGCTGGAAGCGCTTTCGCGCCGTTACATGCAGGAAATGATTCCGTTTGTCGGACCGCATACCGACGTGATGGCGCCTGACATGGGCACCAACGAGCAGATCATGGCCTGGTTCATGGACACATATTCCATGCACTACGGCCACACCGTCATGGAGATCGTCACTGGAAAACCGCTCAGCGCCGGCGGTACGTTGGGGCGGCGCGAGGCTACGGGCCGCGGCGTCGCCTACCTCGCCAAGCGTGTGCTCAACGATCTTGCCATCAATCTCAATGGCGCGACGGCGGTCGTCCAAGGCTTCGGCAATGTCGGCTCCTTTGCAGCTCTGGAATTGCATCGCTATGGCGTCAAGGTCATCGCGGTCAGCGATCACACCGGAGCGCTCTACAGCGCGTCCGGTTTGGACATTCCGGACCTGTTCCGACACGCCGAGCGGCACGGCAGCCTGGCCGGATATTCGAGCGAGCTGCAGTACGATCCGCGCGCCGTTCTCACGCTCGCTTGCGACGTTCTCGTCCCCGCCGCGATCGAGCGCGTGATCGATGGCGATATCGCCAAGCGGCTGCGCTGCCGGGTCTTGGCGGAAGCGGCCAACGGCCCGACCACGCCCGAGGCCGACCTGGTGCTGGAGCAACGCCGAGACGAGATCTTCCTGATCCCCGATATCCTGTGCAACGCGGGCGGCGTCGTCGTCAGCTATTTCGAATGGGTGCAGGACCTGCAGCAGCTATTCTGGGAGGAGAACGAGGTTACGCAACGCGAGTGTCAAATTCTCGACCGCGCCTTCGACCAGGTCGTCACGCGCGCCAGGCGCGACAACGTTGCCCATCGAACGGCCGCCAGTGCGATCGGCGTCGAAAGAGTTCGCGCCGCCAAAACCGTGCGGGGGCTGTTCCCGTAAACCGCGAACCGGCTATGATGACGGCCGACGTGTCGTAACGCTCGCACCGCCGAGGAATTGCCAATGCACAAGATCGCGATCACCCAATCAGCCCTCGACCGCACGGCGGCGCGCATGGGCAAGCCGCACCCGTTCGATGCCGTCGAGCCGCGCAAAACGGCGCTGCTGGTGATCGACATGCAGAACTACTTCGTCAAGCAGGGCCACCAGGGCGAGGTGCCGCTGGCGCGCGAGATCGTGCCGAACATCAACCGCCTTGCCGCCGAGCTGCGCCGCCGCGGCGGCCACGTGGTCTGGGTCCGCAACAGCACCGCGGACACGCGGGAAAGCTGGTCGAACTACCACGGCTACCTGCAGAAGCCGGAGCGCGCCGAGCGCCGCCTGGCGGCGATGGATATCGGCGCCGACGGCTACGAATACTGGCACGCCAACGACATCCGCCCCGAGGACGCGCAGATCACCAAGACGCGCTATAGCGCCTTCATCCACGGCTCGTCCGACATCGAGCGCCACCTGCGCGAGCGCGGCATCGACACGCTCCTGATCACCGGCACGGCGACCAACGTGTGCTGCGAAAGCTCGGCACGCGACGCCATGATGCTCAATTTCAAGGTGGTGATGGTGTCCGACGGTTTGGCGACGCACACCGATGCCGAGCACAATGCGACGCTATCGGCGTTCTACGGCCAGTTCGGCGACGTGCAGACCGTGGACGAGGCGCTGCAGTCTTTGGAGCGCGGCGATAAGAAGAAGGCTGCCGCGTAGGGCTTACACATCCGGCCGCTTGTATTCCAAATTCGGCCCGCCCTTCTGCGATTTCAGATAGGTGTCGACGTGCTGCGTCGGATCCATCACGCGGCGCATGCGGGCGCCGACCAGTTGATCGAGCAGGATCGCCTGGGACAATGACAAATCGCGACCTGTCTGCACGGTGATCTTGGAGTGTTCGAGCGGGCCGATTAATGCGGCACGACCAGCGCATCGAGCGCAAAGCCGCCGCGCGGCAGCACCACAAAGGGATTGATGTCGATCGACTGCACGGCGTCGGCCAGATCTTCGGCGATGCGGCCGAGCGCAACCAGCGCATCGATCACCGCGTCGACGTCGCGCGTTTCGGCGGATCGATAGCCGCGCAACAGCCGCGCCACGTGGGTACGCTCGATCATGGCGCGCGCCTTGTCGCGGCTGATGGGCGGCGCCGCGAAGGCGACGTCCTTGGTCAGTTCAAGCAGCACGCCACCCGAACCCGCCATGACCACGAGACCCATTTCCGGGTCGCGGTTGAGCCCAAGCACAAGCTCCAGGCCGCCGCTGACCTGCTGGCAGACCAGCATCGCGTCCAGCTTCTCGACGCCAATGCGCCGCACGTTGGCGACGATGCGCTCATAAGCGGCCAGCAAGGCGCGATCATCGGGCAGGCCGAGCGCGACCGCGCCGGCGTCCGACTTGTGCAGCAGCTTGGCCGACACCGCCTTGAGCACGACGGGATAGCCGATCCGCTGTGCCGCCTTCACGGCATCGTCCGGCGACTGCACCGCGATTTCCGTCGGCGTCGGGATACCGTAGGCGCGGATCAATTCCTTCGAGTCGATCTCGTTGAGTGCGGCCGCGCCGGACGTCGTCATTGTCCGCATGCGGGCGGCCGCAGCGGCTTCCGCCGGCGTCGCAATCTTGCTTTCCGGCGAGCCAGCCAGCCGCTCCAACTCGTCGCGCCGGATCACGCCGGCGATGGCGCCCAGCCCTTTGTTGACCTCCAGCAGAAACGAGACGTTCGGCACCTTGGCGCGCAGCGCGCGGCTGTAATCGCTCTGGCTATGCGACACCGGCGTGATGATGGCAATCGGCTTTGGCGCGCCGCCGGCGACGATCGCATCGACGGTGTGGATATAGCGCTCGGCGCGGTCGGAGCCCGGCTCGCGCGGCAAATTTTCCTGGATCAGGATCATGTCGATGTTCGGGTCGGCCTGCAGCGCGGCGATCGAGGCTTTGTAATTGTCGATGCTGCTGAGCACGCCGAAACCGCCGTCGATCGGATTGGAGACCAGCGAGCCGACGCCGAGGACGGCATTGAGCTTCGCCAGCGTGTCGTCGGCGAGCTTGGGGAACACCAGGCCGTTGCGCTCGGCCGCGTCGTAGAGAAGCCCTCGGAACGCACCCGACAGGGTGATAGCGCCGAGCCGGCGGCCGCGCGGCGCCGTGGTGTGCACCAGCAGCTCGGTGACCTCGACCGCGTCGTCCAAGGTGTTGGCGCGGATGATGCCGACGTCGGCCGCGATTGCATCGAACGCTTCCACGGTGCCGGCGAGCGACGCGGTGTGCGCCATGGCCGCGTTGCGGCCGCCCTCGGATTGGCCGAGCTTGATCGCCACAATCGCTTTGCCGGCGGCGCGCGCCATGCGGCACGCCGCCTTGAATTTCTCGATATCGGAGATCGCCTCGATATAAAGGATGATGACTTTCAACTCGGGCTGGTCGGCGAAGAAGGCGACGTAATCGGGAATCCCGAGGCCCGCTTCGTTGCCGCTGGTGATGAGATATTCGGCGTTGATGCCACGCTCTTCGAGCGAAGCGTTGAGGAAGATCATCATGCCGCCGCTCTGGCCGACCAGCGCCACCGGCCCCTCGCGCAGCGTCAGCGGGCGATCTTCGCTGAGCGTGACGAAGTGGTTCTTGGCGCAGATATTGCCCATGCAATTGGGTCCGGAGACGGCAAGACCGGTCTCGGCGATCACCTGCCGCAGCTCGCGCCCAAGCGGTACCGCTGCGTCGTTGTAGGCTTCGCCGAAGCCCGAGGAGAAAACCGTGGCGCTGCGCGCGCCGGCCGCGGCGCCGTTGCGCAACACCTCGGGCACGCTCGGCGCCGGCACCAGCACGATGAGATGATCGGGCGGCTCCGGCAAGGAGCGCACATCGGGATAGCAGCGCTCGCCCTCGATCTCGCTGCGGCGCGGATTGACCAGATAGAGCGGGCGCGGAAATTCATATTGCTTGAGATTGCGCAAGACGCGCCACGCCCAGCTACCCTGCCGCTCGCTGGCGCCGACCAGCACCGCGTTGCGCGGTTCGGTGAGGGCTTTGACCTTCTGCTTCGATGCTTCCAAATCCACGTCGCATTCTCCGGTTACGCGGGGTACGCCAATGTGCTGGAACGGGCAATGGACATATCGGCCTGTCATGCCGCGCGCATGCGGGGCATCCAGTAGCCAAACGAGACCGAATCATGGACCGAAGCGGCGGCGATTACTGAATCGTCCGCCGTCGCGGACGATGACAGTGAGGGTGCCACGTGCGGCTGCATCAATTGAACAGCTCCTTCTTGACCTGCACCCAGCGATCGTTGAAGGCTTCGACCAGCGGCCGCACCGCTTGATTGACGATCAGCGATGTGTACCAGACGACTTGGCCTTCCTTCTTCGCCGCGGCGTAGAGCGCGTCGTCGGCGGCTTGCGCGCCAGACGAAACGATAAGCAGGACGGTCGACACAATGAGCGCGGCCGCGTTTCTCGCTCGTCCCCGCGAAAGCGGGGGCCCAGGTTGGATTCCCGGCTGCGCGGGAGTGGGCGGATGCAGAGCTTTGCATTTCATCGCGGGTACCAGCCTGGCTTGCGCTTTTCCTTGAACGCGGCGACGCCTTCCCTTGCCTCCGGCGACTGCGGCGGGCCGTGCGACGCGCGGCGGGCGAGGACTGCATCGATGCTCGGCGCCGCATCGTGCTCCATCGCCGCCTTCATCTCGCGCACCGCGCCGGGCGCAGCGTGCAGCAAAGCGTCGGTGATTTCGGCGAGCCTTTGCTCGAGCCTGTCCGCGGCGACGACCTCATGGGCGAGGCGAACGCGCAAGGCCTCGGTCGCGCTGAAGCGCTCGCCCGACAGGCCGTAACGGCGGAAGTTGCGATGGCCCATGGCGCGGATCAGGAACGGGGCGACGCCAAGCGGCGGCATGCCGACGCGGACTTCTGGAATCGAGAAGAACGCAGCTTCCGTGGCCAGCGCGATATCGCAGCACGCCACGAGCGCCGCGCCGCCGCCGACCGCCGCGCCATGCACCACGGCGACCGTCGGCTTCGGCAACCGATCGAGCGCTGCGAGCGCGTCCACCAGCGAGACCTGCCCGGCCGCCGGCGTGGGCGCCATGCCGCGCGCCACCAGATCGGCACCGCCGCAGAAATGCTTGCCGGCGCCGCGCAGCACGACGATGCGCGTTGCCGCATCGGCTGCGCGCTCGGCAAATTGCGCGGCGAGCGCGTTGAGCATGCCCTGATCGAAAGCGTTGGAGCGTTCGGGACGGTTGAGCGTGACCGTCGCAATGCCGCGCGCCGAGACCTCGACCGCAATGCCGCTGCTCATCGGAACAAATCCTGCGTCACTTTCTGCCAACCGGGCAATTGCCGGTAAATCGCGTCAGGCCGCAGAAAAACGGCCTGGAAGCCGCCGTCGTTCGGCCGCAAGCCGGCGACCATCGCCGGCGCGCTCGGCAGCGCGGGCAGATAGTCGTTCTGCTGAAAAACTTTCTGTCCCTCCTCGGACAACAGGAAATCCAGCAGCAGGCGCGCCGCGTTGGGATGCGGCGCCGCTGCGACCAACGCCGCGTCGGCGGCCGCAGCCGCTGAAGCGCCGAACGCCATTATCGTCGTTGCGAGGAGCGCAGCGACGAAGCGATCCCTCCACCCTTCCTTCCCCCGCCCGCGGGGGAAGGTTGGGGAGGAGATGTGGATTGCTTCGCTCCGCTCGCAATGACGGACGCGGATCATGCCGGCGCCTTCATGTCCTCGGGCGTCGGGATGAACTTCTCCATCTTCGGCGGCGCGCCGTTCTTGCGCATGTCCTCGAGCCAGATGCGATGGATGCGCGGATCCTGATCCTCGTATTCGATCTGGTCGCCGCCGTCCTTGATGCTCTTCGACACCGCCGGCAGGTCGTCGCCGCCGGCGCCAAGGAGCGAAATGCGGTTCGCCAGCGTCGTCGGATAGCGCAAGCCGCCGACGGCAGTGGCGAGATAGCGCGCCGGAGCGGGGCCGGTGTTGAAATGCTGGTGGAACTGGCGGTCCATCGGCACCAGCACCATGCCGTGCTTCCAGTCGATGCGGCGAAAATCCTTCTCGTGCTCGAACCAGAGCAGCGAGAAGCCCTGCCCCATTACGCACATGACGTGGAAGCTCGGGCCGTGGCGGTGCGCTTTCTTGTAGGTGCCGACCGGCATTTCCGAAATATGCGCGTGCATAGTGCCGTCGGCGAGCACGAACATGATGTTCGTGCCGCCGGCGCCGCGATCGCCCCAGGTTTTGAGCTCGACCGCGGTGAGGTCGGGGATGAAATTCGTCTCCCACATGTGATTGCCGGGCCGCACGGTGATGAGATCGCCCTCGCCGGCGAAATACGAAGCCTTGCCGGCGCGCTCGGAGAAATCGAAATCGGCGCCGAACACGAAGGCTTCGTTGTGAAAGACGTTCATCATCATCGGCAGGTTCGTCGTCGTGACGAGCAGCGCGCGCTCGGTGCCGCTGCCGTTGAAGTGCCGATGCCTGGCGTTGAGCGGAATGGCGAACAGGCTCTTCTCGCCCCACTCGAAGCTGCGCCTGGTGCCGTCGGCGAGCTCGATCTGGGTCGAGCCATGGCCTTCGAGCACGTAGACCACCTCTTCGTAGAGATGACGCTGCGGCGCCGTCGACCCGGCCGGCGCGACGTCGAGCACGAACATATTGGCGAAGTCGCCGCGGCCCTTGAGATGCACAGCGGCGCCCTTGACGCCGCAGCGCGGCCACGGCGCGGTCGCGACGTCGAACAGATAGACGCCGTAATCTTCGATGACCGGAATGCCTTCGCCCTTGAGCCAATCGAGATATGGGTCGATGCCGTAGCGCGCCGGCTGCGGCACTTCGCGGATGTTCATGTATTCCTCCGGGCGGCGGTTTGCCCGCATCATATACACGCTGTCATCATCCGCGAAGGCGGATGATCCGGTAACCGGAGCATTGGAGATATGTACTTGCGGTGCAGCAATGACTGGATGCCCGCCGGCGCGGGGCATGACATCATGCGAACAGCAGCGACTTGATCACCACCGGCACCACGCCCGGCGGAGCGATCAACTCGCCGACGTCGATGTAATCGAGCTCCTGCAACTCCACGCCGTCGATGGAGACGATTTTCCCCGGCCAGTTGAGCTCGCGATGCAGCAGCCGGCCGAAGGTCTTGCCGACGTCGCCGTCGATTACCGGCAGCAGCAGCTTGATGTCGTCCTTGAGTGGCGCGAGCGCGCGGACGAGCCCTTCGCCGGCCGCCTTGAGCCGCGCGTGCTCCGGGTCGCCGTGCCAGGCAAAAGCCACCGCCAGCCGCTCCGGGCTTGCGATCTCCTCCAGACCGGCGCGAATGTCGGCGCTAAGCCGTTCGGCGTCGATATCGGCCGCCGCATCGAGCTTGACGCGCACCACCGGAACGTTGTGCACCGGCAGCACGTAAGGATCCGGCAGGTAGATGGTCTTGCCGCTGACCTGGACAGTGAATTGCGAGGCACCGATAACGGTGGCGCGGATGCGCTGGCCGGGATCGATCAGCGGCAGGCCGGTGCGCCGGCTCAACTCGCGCGCCAGCGCGCCCGCGAGCGGCTTGGCGATGTCGCCGAACTCCGCCTGCTCGTGACCGAAGATATATTCGGCGACGCCGCCGGAGAACGTCAGCGCCGTCGGCGTCGCGATGCGCGGCAGCGGCTCCGTCAGCATCAGCGATTGGCCGAGCCCATCGAGGGATTTGCCGCCGATCGCGTCGGCCGCCACTTCGGCGAGGCGCTCAGCGATGCGGCGGCGGACCGCTTCGTCGGCAAGCGCTGCCGACGAGATTTCCATGCCGAGATCGGCGGCGACCAGTTGCGCCGCGTGATCGTGGCGGCTCCAGGCGCCGTCGGCGTCCTGCGCAATCAACCGGCCACCGACGGCAAAGGCAGAAAGACCGAGGATCGTGCCGCGATCGATCAACGCCAGCTTGGTGGTGCCGCCGCCGACGTCGATGTGGAGGAGGCACGTGTCGCGCGCCTGCGACAGCGCCACCGCGCCCGAGCCGTGGGCGGCAAGGCGGCTTTCGAGCTTGTGGCCCGCCGTGGCGCAGACGAATTTGCCGGCCTGTTCGGCGAACAGCTCGTCGATGGCGCGGGCATTCTTGCGCTTGATCGCTTCGCCGGTGAGGATGACGGCGCCGGAATCGATCTCGCTCTGCGTCAAGCCGGCATCGGCGTAACAGCGTTGGAAAAACGCACCGAGCTTGTTCGCGTCGATGGTGCCGTCGGGCAAGAAGGGCGTCAAAAGAATCGGCGAGCGCCACGCGATTTCGCGGCCGACGACGACGAAGCGGCTCGAAAGTCCCTGCGACTGCCGCTGCAGCATCACCTTGGCGAAGAGCAGATGCGAGGTCGAGCTGCCGACGTCGATGCCGACGGTCTTGAACGCGACGTTGTCCTGGTCCCAGATGGTGCGCGCGAGCGCGGCGCGCTCGGCCGCGGTCTCGACGTGCTCGTGGGAAAAATCGCTCTCGTGCATCTTCGGCGCGCGTCAGGCTTGGTGGCGTGGATCGGGCGGCGCGTCGCCCGGCTTGCCGCCGCGCAGCCGGATATAGGGCCACGGCGACGACAGGTCGCCGACGCGGGCTTCGATCAGGATCGGCGCCACGCCGAGCGAGCGTTTGAGCACCTTCGCCAGATCGCCCGGCCCGTCGACGCGCGCATAGCCGATGTCGAAGGCGGCGGCGAGCCGGTCGAAATGCGGATTGTGCAGATCGGTGCCGAACACGCCGCCGAACTCCTCGACCTGCGTGCGCCGCACGTTGCCGAAGTGGCCGTCGTTGAACACGACGACGGCAGGTTTGAGTCCGTATTTGCCGACGGTCGCCAATTCCGACAGACCCCAGCCAAAACCGCCGTCGCCGGTGATGCAGACCACGGCGCGGCCGGGGTTGCCGTAAGCGGCGCCGAGCGCGGTCGGAAAACCGTAGCCGAGCGTGCCTTGATAGCCCGGCGTGATGTAGGTACCGGGCGCGTAGACAGGAAAGCCGGAGCGCGTCTGATAGCCGACCTGGGTCAGCTCGTTGACGAAAATGCCGTCGTCAGGAAGGACCGAGCGCAGCGCGTGAATCCAGCCCATCAGGTCGGGGACGTTCCGTTGCAGCAACGCTTCGGCCCAGGCGCGCGCTTTGGCGAGATCGAGATCGCGCGCCGGCAGCGCCCGCGGCAGCGCTACGGCGAGCGCTTCGAGGCCGAGCGCGGCGTCGGCTTCGATCGCAACATCGGCATGGCGCGGCGAGGTCCACGCTTGCGCGTCGACGTTGAGCCAGATGTATTTCAGCTTATCGCCGAGCCACGACGGTGAACCGTTCTGGGTATCGGCGAAACGGCTGCCGACGATCAGTGCCACGTCGGCGTGGGCGAACACGGCGCGGCCGGCGAGCGCGGTCAATGCCAGCGGATGACGATCCGACAGCGCGCCGCGGCCGTTCTCGCTCAGCACTACCGGCGCCCGCAGCTTCTCGGCCAATATCGCGAGCGCCGCCGAGGCATGAGCCGCCAGCGCGCCGCCACCGACATAGATCACCGGCAGCTTGGCGCCGGCAAGGAGCGTTGCCGCCTGCTCGACCGCCTTGGCGTCGGGGCGCAGACGGCCGTCTTCATTGGCATCGGGCTGCGCGAGCGCGACGTCATCGTTCGTCGCCGACAGGACGTCGAACGCGATCTCGACGCCGACCGGCTGCGGCCGGCCGGAGTGCAGCCGCCGCACCGCTTCGCGGATAAGCCCCGGAATCTCCTTCGGCGAACGCGCCTGCGCCTGCCACTTGGTGACGGTGCCGAGAATCTCCGACTGCTTGCGCACCTCGTGCAGGAGGCCCCAGCCCTTGCCCAGGCCGCTGGAATGAATGTTGCCGACGATCGCCAGCACCCGCGAATTGCAGGCGTAAGCAGTGGCCAGCCCCGCCATGGCGTTGAGCAGGCCGGGGCCGGGCACCACCATGCAGGTGCCGATCTTGCCCGTGGTGCGGGCGTAGCCGTCGGCCATGTAGGCCGTAGTCTGTTCGTGGCGCGGCACCACGTAACGGACCTGATTGCCGACCTGGCGCAGGCCGTCGACCGCCCAGTCGAGCTGCACGCCGGGAATGCCGAACACATCCGTAATGCCTTCGCGCACGAGCTGCTGTGCGAGGGCTTGGCCGCCGGTGAGACGCATTGCAGATGTCCTAGACGCTGCGTGGGCCGCACACAATAATGACGGCAACCCACGAGTCCAAGATGGTCCCGCTGAAGCTCACCTATGCCAGTTGCAAATACGACCGCATCGACGCGCTGCGCTCGGGCGAAGTGCAGGTCGAAGGCATCGACCTCAATGTCATGGTGTTTCCGTCCGGCCGCCAGATTTTCGACCGCATGATCGGCGGCCAGGAATTCGATGCGTCGGAACTGTCGGCGTCGGAGTTCATCGCCCATGCCGGCCGCGGTAACAGCCCGTTCGTCGCCATTCCGGTATTTCCGTCGCGGGTGTTCCGCCACG
>JASHQO010000076.1 GCA_030039105.1 Xanthobacteraceae bacterium | reverse complement strand
GCTCAATCCGTTTCACGCAGTCGAGTATTTTTCCAACTTTTTTGAGAAGCCGTGGCGCGAGCTGTTCGACGGCCAGTTGATTCCGGTGCCCGACATGCCGCGCAGTTATGTGCCGACCCTGTTCGCGCTGAAGCTGCCCGAAATCATGCTGGCGCTGGGGCTCGCCGGCACCGCCGGCGCGCTTGTCGGCACCGCGTCGCAGCGCGGCGGCACCGCCGGGCATCGCGCGGCGCTGCTCGCCGTGGTGCTTGCCGCGACGCTGCCGATATTGATCACCGTGGCGGCGCGGCCGGCCATGTACAACGGCATCCGCCATTTCGTGTTCGTGACGCCGGCCTTCGCCGCACTCGGCGGCCTTGCCGGCGCCTTCATCGCGCGCCGGCTCGAGCATCGCGGTCGGCTGACAATGGCTGCAGCGGCGCTCGTGTTGGCGGCGGGTGTCGCTTCGCCGGCCGTCGAAATGGCGCGCTTACACCCCTACGAGTACACCCACTTCAACCGCATCGCCGGCGGCGCGGCCGGGGCGCGACCGCGCTATATGCTCGATTATTGGGGACTGTCGCTGACCCAAGCGTCGCGCCGGCTGCGTACGGTTATTGCCATGCGCGGCGAGCAACCGCCGCGTGGACCTTGGACGGTCGCAGTCTGCGGTCCACATCCACCGGTCACCGTCGCGCTCGGCCCGCAATTCACCACGACCTGGGACCCGAAGGGCGCTGACTTCGCGATGATGCTCGGCGAGTTCTATTGCGCCAAGCTCGATGCCCCGGTGCTGTTCGAAGTCGTGCGTGACGGCGTCGTCTTTGCCCGGGTCTACGACATTCGCGGCCGGTCGATCTCGACCTTGCTGACCGTTCCTGCGATCGACCAACAATAGCCGCGGCAAGGAGGCCGGACCATGAATGCTGCAAGCGTCTATGTATTCGACGCCTATGGCACACTATTCGACGTGCACGCCGCAATCGGACGGCATCGTGCGGCGGCCGGTCCCGACGCCGATCGCTTCTCGGAGATCTGGCGCACCAAGCAATTGGAATACGCCTGGACCCTGACGCTCGCCGGATGCTACGCCGATTTCTGGACGCTGACCGAGCGCGCCCTCGACCATGCGTTCGATCGCGTGCCGTCGGTGCCCCGGGCGCTGCGCCGAGGTCTGCTCGATGCTTACTTGCGACTGGACGCCTATGCCGACGTACGCGCCGCCTTGACGGAGCTGAAGGGCCGTAGCGGCTTTAGCATCGCCATACTGTCCAACGGGTCACCGCGCATGCTCGATGCCGCCGTCGAGGCTTCGGGCATCGCGGCGCTGTGCGACGCGGTGCTGTCGGTCGACGCCGTGCGGATGTACAAGCCGAGGCCGGAAGTCTACGCGCTTGTCACCGGCCGTTTCGGCATCACGCCCGACGAGGCCGTCTTCGTCTCGTCGAACCGCTGGGACGTCATGGGCGCGGCAGCGTTCGGCTTCCGCCCGATCTGGATCAATCGTTCGCAGATGCCGGAAGAATACGCCGACCTCGCGCCGGAGCGAATCGTCCGCGACCTCACCGCGGTACCTACGCTGACGCTTTGACGAAAGGCGTTGGGTCGTTAAGCCGCGTGGTCCTCGGCGCGATCGGGATTCTTCAGCGCCGTCACGATCTGCTGCTTGGTCAGCCGCGTGCCGTCATCGCCCTCGATCAAAAGCGCGACACGGCCGCTCTTATTGATGTGTCCCGCCCAGCCCATCGCTTCGTCGAGCGCGCTGAACTCCTTGTAAAGGTGGCGATCCTTCTCCAGCGGCGAGATCGATTCCGAACCGCGTGGGCCTGAATAGACGCGATAGGTCATGAGTCGAACCTCCTATGTGAGCGTGGGTGCGTTTGCGAACGTCAGTCGCCTCGTCTGTCGAGGCGACAAAAAACCACCGTCAGTCCGGATAAATGTCGGCGCCAAATGTGCCGACGGTGTGTCGCGGAAACCTGGCGCGGCGCGTTGACGCGGGCGAAAATTCACCGCACCATTGCGACAATGCATATAAAAACGGGAGGATCTCGTGCGCCTGATTTTTCAGCCGGCCCTCGGCCTGTGCATCGGAGCGGCAGCGCTGGTGCAACCTGCTCACGCTCAGAGCAATCCTCCTTACGTTGCCACTTATGTTGAAGTCATGCCCACTGCCGCGGCAGCAGGCGCCGCCCTGCTCAAGCAATATCGCGATGCCAGCGCCAAGGAAGACGGCAATCTGCGCGCCGACGCGCTGCAGGAGATCGACCGGCCGAACCGCTTCGTCATTGTCGAGGCCTGGCGGGACAAAGCGGCGCTCGATGCCCATGCACAAAGCGCAGGCACCGCGAAATTCCATGATCAGCTAACGCCGATCGCGGATGCGCCTTATGACGAGCGCATCACCAACGTGCTCTACGCGACGCCAGGCAAAGGTGAGCGCCGATCGGACACGATCCTTGTCGTCACCCACGTCGACGTGATTCCTCCGGGCAAGGACGACTGCATGGCCGCGCTGAAAGCGATGAGCACCGACACCGCGAACGATTCCGGAAATATCAGTTACGAGGTGCTGCAGCAGGCGAACCGCGCCAATCACTTCACCGTCGTCGAGGCTTGGACCGACCGCAAGGCGCTTGACGACCATGCCCAGGCCGCGCATACGCGCGCGTTTCGCCAAAAACTCAGCCCGATCGCGGGGGCGCTCTATGACGAGCGCCTCTACAAGGCGCTGAACTGACCGCCGCGCGTCACTTCTGCGGGGCGAAATTCTGATTGCTGTAGGGCAGCGAGGTCGGCCGCTGGATCGCGATGAAGGCATGATCGAGCGTGTGGTGGCAGCTATTGCAGCCCGCGGTGAGGTGATCGAACGCCGCGGCAAACCCGGCAGCATTCTTGTCATCGACGGCCTTCTGCAGCTCCTTCATCGGGCCGCCCACCATCTTGCCGACCGTTTCGCCGCCGAGCAGCTTGTCCACATCCTCAAATCCCTCGCTCAATTCGCCGACCTCGTAGTCGGCGAGCGGCCAGTTGCCGGCGCGGCCGGCAAACCACAGCTTGATGTGGCGCAGTTGCTGCAGCGTCATGATCTCGCCGAGGCCGGGTCCCGTGTCTTCCGCTTTCGCGACCGTGGCAGTCAGTAGCGCGATGCCGATGAGCGCCGCTATAGCCGGCTTCATAGACGTCTCCTTTTAGCTCGTCGGCGGCAGTTGCTCGCTGCACGCCTTGGGATATGCCGCCCGGCAGGCCTCGTAGAGCGCTGGGCAGGCCGCCGTCGCCACCTCCGCCGCCTCGACAGTTTTGAGCCGATCGCCTTCGGCGCGCGACTGCGGATCGTAGGCCAACACCGCGTCAACGCGTTCGATGCCGCGATCGGCCATCAAAAACCGCTCCGCACCGTTGAAATAGATCGTCCCGATCTTGATCGCGTCGGTGAGTTTTCGGGTGTAGTCGGCCGTTGCCCTTGGGTCGGGCTTGATGCGGGCATGCACCGCCAAGTCGGTGTAGAGAACATTGAGCTTGAAATAAGCACCACCGCATTGGGCGAGCGCAAGCCAGTATGGCTTGCGGCTGAACGGCCCAGGCGCGACCACCACGCTATCGCGCTTGTCGACCGAGACGGCGGGCACGGGCGGCGCAACTTCCTGCGGCTGGCGCCCGCGCCGCGTTTGTGCATCCGCACCGGTGACGGCGACCAGCGTGAGGATCAGCATTGCGGCTTTGGCGACGATGCCTGGCATCGCGCGACTAGCATCGGCCCACAACGGCATGCTCGAAGCCTCTCGATCCATCAAAACTTCTCGACCCAAGGCCGCAGTTCGATTTCCCAAGCCCAGGCGCTGCGGTGCTGTTGCAGCAAATCGAGATAGCTCTGCGCGATGGC
>JASHQO010000075.1 GCA_030039105.1 Xanthobacteraceae bacterium | reverse complement strand
GCAGGCCGGCATCAAATCCATTCCCGACTTCAATACCGGCGACAACGAGGGCTGCTGCGCCTTCCACGTCAACCAGAAACGCGGCCGGCGCTGGTCGGCGGCCAGCGCCTTTCTCAAGCCGGCGTTGAAACGGCCGAATTTGCGGCTCGAGACCGGGTGCCTGGTCGAAGGCATCGTTTTCGAGGGCCGCCGTGCCGTCGGCGTGCGCTGGTCGCAAGGCGGCCAGACCAAAACCGCACGCTGCCGTGGCGAAGTCATTCTAGCCGCCGGCTCGATCGGCTCGCCACACATCATGCTGCTGTCCGGCATCGGTCCAGCGGCGCAACTGCGAGAGCACGGCATTCCCGTCGTGCTCGACCGGCCCGGCGTCGGCGCCAATTTGCAGGATCATCTGCAGCTGCGCATGATCTACAAGGTCGACGGCATCATCACGTTGAACGAGCGCTACCACGCGCGGTTCGGCATGGCGCGCATGCTCGCCGAATACGCTCTATTCCGGCGCGGCCCGCTGACCATGGCGCCGTCGCAGCTTGGTCTCTTCACCCGCTCCGATCGCGACCAGGAGCGCGCCAATCTGCAGTATCACGTGCAGCCGCTGTCGCTGGACCGCTTCGGCGAGCCGCTGCACACGTTCCCGGCTTTCACCGCTAGCGTCTGCAACGTGCGGCCGACCAGCCGCGGTTTCGTGCGGCTACGCTCGCGCAGTCCGGCCGACGCCCCGGCCATCAAGCCCAATTATCTTGCGACCGACGAAGATCGCCGCATCGCCGCCGACGCACTGCGGCTGACACGAAAAATCGTGGCGCAGCCGGCCCTGCAGAATTTTCACCCCACCGAATATCTGCCTGGGCCGCAGGTGCGCGATGACGACGAGCAGGCTTTGATCAAGGCGGCCGGCGATGTCGGCACCACCATCTTCCATCCGATCGGCACCGCGAAGATGGGCTTGGGCAGCGACCCGATGATGGTGGTCGACGATCGTCTGCGCGTCGCCGGGATCGAACGGCTGCGCGTCGTCGATGCCTCGGTCATGCCGACGATCACATCGGGCAACACCAATGCGCCGACCATGATGATCGCCGAGAAGGGCGCCGCGCTGATCCTGGCCGACGCCAAGGGCGCATTGGCATGAATCCGGCACGGCGCGCCAGGGCTATGCTGTTCGATCCACGCGCCGAATGGGCGTGGATTGAGAAGGAGTCGGGCGATCCGGCCTATTTGCTGAGCCGCTACGTCGCCGTGCTGGCGCTGATTCCGGCCGTGTTCGGCTTCATTGGCACAAACATCATCGGAACGATGGTAGCGGGGACAGGCCCGGTGCGGGCGTCCCTGTTCGACGGCGGGTTCGGCGCGATCTTCGGCTATGTGATGGCCTTCGCCATCGTGCTGGCGCTGGCCGCGATCATCGACCTGTTCGCGCCTTGGTTCGGCGGGCAGAGGGATTTTGACGCCGCGTTCAAGCTCGCGATCTATTCCTACACGCCGGTATGGCTCGCCGGGATTTTCCTGCTGCTGCCCGGATTGCGCTTTCTCATCCTGCTGGGCTTTTACGGCGCCTACGTTCTGCTCTCGGGTCTGCCGTATCTGATGAAAGCGCCGGCGCAGCGATCCTACCTCTACGCCCTTGTCGTCGTCGTTTGTGCCTGTGCGCTGACGCTGGTCGCCGCCGCCGCGCAAAGCGCGGTATTCGGCACGCCCGGCCCCTGACGCGCGGACTTACGGGGCTTTCACTACCTGCCGGCAAGCGGCCGGAAGCGCAGCCAGCGTCGGTCCGGTGCGCGGCCCGGGCGGCTTTTCCGGCGGCTTCGGGTGCAGCACGCCCGCCGTGAACCAGTAATCGAGCGCATGGCCGCAGCCGTCGCCGGGCGGCACCGGCGGTTGCGACTCGCATTTCGGGCTGTCCGGCGGGCAATTGAGGCGAACGTGGAAGTGCTCGGCATGGCCCCACCACGGCCGCACCTTGGCGAGCCACGCGCGATCCGGCCCAGCCTCGCTGCACATCTCCTTCTTGATGGCGGCGTTGACGAAGATGCGCGCAACTTCGGGATCCTCGGCTGCCGCCTTCACCAAAGCAGTGCGGACCGGCGTCCATACGCTGTGATCGACCTCAAGCCCGCTCGGCGCCACCATATTGACCGCGCCCTCCATCTCGCGCTCCTCGGCAGTCAGGACGTGGTCGGGCATCGGGCTGAACCAGATGTCGACGTCGAGGCCGAGCTGGTGGCTGGCATGGCCGGTGAGCATCGGACCACCGCGCGGCTGCGCCATGTCGCCGATCAAGAGCCCGTTCCATCCGACCTTCTTGGCGTTCGCCCCGAACCGCTCGATGAAATCGATCAGCACCGGATTACCCCAATTGCGGTTGCGCGACAGCCGCATCACCTGCCAGGTCGTTCCACTGATCGGCAGCGCGACCGCGCCGGCCATACAGCCCTTGGCATAGCCGCCGATCGCGCTGGCAGGCCCGGGTGCCGGCGTCAGCTTGCGCGCGAACAGCTCCTTCGCCGGTACATTCGGCGCGTCGGGGTTGGCGAGCGGCGGCAGCGGCTGCGGATTGAGGGTGCCCGGCGGCGTCGTATCGATTGTGCTCGCGGCCCGATTCTGCGTGTCGGCGTCTTGCGCCAGCGCCGGAACGACCCCGGCAAGCAACAACACCACCACGAGCGAGCGAACCGGAGCGAGCATCATTGATCTCCGCGACGGAATTCGCCCCTCAGCCGGCCTTCGCCCGATACGCGATGGCACGGGCACGGCGCCAATACGCTGCCGCGAGTCGTTCGTTCTGTCCAGTGACGAACAGGTCATCGCCACCGCTGCACAGTGCCAATAGCCGCCGCTCGGTCACCCGATGCGGCTCAATGCGACCATCGTGCAGAATATGGCCGATGCGCAGCCCTTGCCCGGCAAGCGCCCGAGCGACCAACAGACACCGATGACAATCGAGCGGTTCGCGCTCCGCGCACATCAGGCAGACCCGCGACCGCACCAGCTCGGCCCGCAGACGATCGAGGCCGGCGCAAAAGTCTGGCTGTCGCGCCATCGCCTCATAGTCGGCAACACCGTCGCGATAGAGCGTGGCATCGCGCGGCCGGCCACCCAGAGCCTGGCCACAGTCGAGATAAGCCATGCCGTGCTGCGCCAAGGTCACGGCCAAGTTCTTGCCGGAGAACCACGGAAAGCGGCGCGAGAACGGCGTCGAGCGCACGTCGGCGACCGCGGTCACACCGGCGTCGCGCAACAGCGCGATGAGCCGCTCGACAGCAATATTCGAGTGGCCGATGCTGAAAATGTCGAATACCGTCATCCTCTCAGTCTAACGAACATGCCACGCAAATTCATAACTGTGCTGGTCGTCGCCAGTTAACCCTGCCCCGCCGCAGCCACTACAAGATGCGGTGTCGCCACGATGCTTCTG
>JASHQO010000074.1 GCA_030039105.1 Xanthobacteraceae bacterium | reverse complement strand
GGATGTTTTCCGGCGTTCTTCGTCGCAAGACCGTCGCGGTGCTTGGGCTGACCTTCAAGCCCAATACCGACGACATGCGGGAAGCCCCAGCCCTGTCATTGATCACGGCGCTGCAAGACATGGGCGCTCAAGTGCGGGCCTACGATCCGGTTGGCATGGACAATGCCCGGACACTTCTGACCGACGTGGCCTATTGTCAGGACGCGTACGAGTGCGCCGAAGGCGCCGACGTGTTGGTCATCGCCACTGAGTGGGAGCAATTTCGCGCACTTGATCTTGAACGTATCCGCGACCTGATGATCTGCCCGATAGTTGTCGATCTGCGCAACGTATATCGGCCCGAAGAGATGTACCGCTCCGGCTTTGCCTATGCGAGTATCGGTAGGCCGCTCGTGGCACCCGCCTTGGGCGAGAGCACGATCCGCGACCAGCAGCTATCGCTTGCTAAAGTGCGCGCAACCGCCCCTACCCTGTAGGAAACGGGGCCGCCTATGGCCGGTTCGCGGGAAACCCGGCCAAAAACGATCCTTTACTCTTTGCTAACCATGCCGGCGCACCATCGCGGCTTCAGCCACGGGGCTCGAATCGATGGCTTACCTGTTGCCGCGCGCTGTTATTCTACTGATTGCCTGGAGCACCGTCGGCTTGGCCGTCAATATATTCACCAGCATCGCCCCGCCGGTGTTCTATTTGGCTGGCGCCGTGTGGTCGTTCGTTAGTTTGGCCAGCTTCAGCTACTTGGATCGCGTATGGCACGATGAGAATCTGCCATGCGCGGCCGCATTCGTCCCACTCCGGCAACCCACCGAGTAATTTTGTTGTCACTCAAGGCGCCGCGAGGCCGCGCCGACGACAATAGCCGTATCGACAAGGATCAGGCGCGCCCGGCCCGATTCCAACCGCGGATACGATCGCCGTAGATTTCAAATCCGCTCGGCTGCACCACCACCGTATCCTCAAGCTTGATGAAGCCGCGGCGTGGGTGCTGCAGCGTCGTCTCCACCGACACCACCATGCCGGTCTCGAGCGGCCGGTCGGCATCATAGGCGTCGTACGGCACCGGGCCGGAATTGGTCAGCCGCGGCGCTTCGTGGCTGACCAGCCCCATGCCGTGGGCGAGGAAATGGATGTGGTTGTGCAGCTTCGATGTGTGCAGCACGGCGTCGGCGGCGGCGTAGATTTCCTTGCCGAGCACGCCGGCCTTGATCGGCTGCATCGAGGCTTGCTCGATGGCCTCGACTTCGGCCAAGAGATCGACCAGTTCGGCGTCCGGCTCGCCGGCCACCCCCATGCGCGCCACGTCGCCGATATAGCCGTGATAATTGCCGCCGGAATCCAGCGACAGCACGTCGCCCTTCTCCCAGCACTGGTCCGACGGTGAGCGGTTCAAGCTGGAGCCCGCGGCGATCAGACAATAATCGAAGGTCAGCCCGCGCGTGGTTTCCTCGCGGCGCAGCGCCTCGGTGAGCTCGGCTTTGGTCGCACCCGGCCCGAAATTCTGGATCACCGCCTGCATCGAATCGATCACTGCATCGGATGCGATGCGCAGCTTCTCGAGCTCGTCCGGAGTTTTCACCGCACGCAAGCGCTCCAACACGAATAACGCGTCGGTAAATTCAGAGTCGGGGAAGGCCTTGCGCACCACGGCGGCAGAATCCACCGGCAGGAACGCGACTTCGATGGCAATGCGCTTCGGCTTCGGTGCGATCTTGCGTACGTAGTCGACGGCCTTCTCCATCACGTCGACGGAGCCCGAGCTTTTGGTGTTGATCTCGGCAACCCAGAACGGCTTCACCTCGTTCTGAAAACCTTCCATGCGGTGGCCGAAGAAGCCGGCCTTATCCGCCGCGCCCTTCAGATAAACGAAGACCGGCAGGTAGCGGCTGAGCCCCATCGCGTCCATGGACTCGAAGAAGAAGGCGCGGTGGCCGCCCATCAGGTACTGGACATTGTGCTTCGACGTGGCCAACAGCACATCGACGCCGGCATCGTCCATCAAGCGATCGAGGCGCGCGGTATCGAACGGGGCGGTGTGCGGGCGCTTGGTGATGTCGAGCATCTGCGATCTCCTGCGGGAGGCGGAAGTGGGTAAATGAGCCTATCAAATCGGCACGTCCGGATGAACCCGGATCGGTTGCGTCGCGCACAGATGCGGGCCGCAGGAACTGCATCGGCCGCTGCCGATCGCGACTGCATGGCACTAATTTGACCGGGCGGACCCATCGCTACCGCCGATTGCGGCGGTAGCTTTGGTTACGCAGAATTTACACAGCCGACCGCTGTGTTTATGCGGTTGCTTATGGATGGTGAACTTCTTTTCACCTTCCGGAAAGGTATTAGCGACGGTATAGAAGCGTATAAAGCACAAGCTATTACAAGCGACGCAGGGTCCCGCCAAGCGCGCTTTTAGAGGGAAGCTCGTGGAAACGATCCAGGTCGGTCCGGGCCGATTGCGCGGTCGCGTCATCCTCATCGCCGCCGGCGTGGCCGTTTTAGCGGTTTCAGGGCTATTCTACTGGTATTGGTCGCAAGGGCCGGATCCAGCCCATGCGGCGCGGGCCCGTGCCGCGGTACCCGTCCGGGTCGCCACGGTCGCGCGCCAGGACGTGCCGATCTACCTTACCGGCCTCGGCACCGTGCAAGCGCTTTTCACCGTGGCCATCCACGCCCAGGTCGACGGCAAGCTGCAGGAGGTGTTTTTCAAGGAGGGCCAGCGCGTCAAGCGCGGCGACGTGCTGGCTAAGATCGATCCGCGGCTGTACCAGGCGGCGCTCGACCAGGCTAAAGCCCATAAGGCGCAGGATCAGGCGGCCCTTATTGCGGCGCAAAAGGACCTTGAGCGCTTCCGCACCCTGGTCGCCAAGAACGCCGAAACCCAACAGAACCTCGATCTGCAGCAGGCCAAGGTCGATCAGACCAAGGCCTCGATCGATGCCGACGACGCCGCCATCGAGACCGCGCAGACCAATCTCGACTACACCAATATCGTGGCCACCAACGACGGCCGCATGGGCGTGCGCATGGTCGATCCCGGCAACATCGTCCATGCCAGCGATCAGGCCGCGATTGCCATCCTGACCCAGACCGAGCCGATCACCGTGACCTTCACGCTGCCGGCGCAAAACCTCGACGATGTGCGCGACGCCCTGGCGCGCGGCCCGGTCGAGGTCGACGCCTACGATCGCAACAACGACAGGCAGCTCGCCACCGGCACGCTGACGATGATCGACAATCTCATCGATCCGGCCACCGCGACGTTCCGCCTGAAGGCGACCTTCGACAATGCCGACGAGAAGCTATGGCCGGGCGAGTTCGTCAATGCGCGCCTGCTGGTCGATACCCGCAAAGACGTCATCGTCATTCCGCCGCTTGCCGTTCAGCGCGGACCGCACGGTCTGTTCGCCTGGGTCGTCAAGCAGGACAACACAGTCGAGCCGCGCCCGATCCAGACCAGTACCACGAGCGGCGACCGCACCATCGTCACCTCGGGTGTCAATGACGGCGACCGCGTCGTCACCGACGGCCAGTACAAGCTGCAGACCAACGCGCCTGTGACCATCACCGCGCCGTCCACCGCGGCGGCGCCGGGCAATGCATCGTGAACCTGTCCGAGCCGTTCATCCGGCGTCCGGTCGCCACCACGCTGCTGATGGCGGCGCTGGCCTTCGTCGGCATCGTCTCGTTCCCGTTCCTGCCGGTGGCGCCGCTGCCGCAGGTCGACTTCCCGACGATCCAGATCACGACGACCTGGTCGGGCGCCAGCGCCGAGACGATGGCAACCTCGGTCGCCGCCCCGCTCGAGCAGCAATTCGGCCAGATCGCCGGCATTACCCAGATGACGTCGCAGAGCTCGCTCGGCGCCTCGACCATCGTCATCCAGTTCGATCTCGACCGTAACATCGACTCGGCGGCGCAGGACGTGCAGGCGGCGATCACCGTCGCCGGCAAGACCTTGCCGCAGTCGCTGACGACGCCACCGGCCTACAAGAAGGTCAATCCGGCGGACGTGCCGATCCTACTGCTTTCGGTCCATTCCGACACCGTGCCACTGATCGACGTCGACGAATATGCCAACGTCTTTTTGGCGCAGCAGATCTCGCAGGTGAACGGCGTCGCCCAGGTTTCGGTGTTCGGCGACCGCACGCCCTCGATCCGCGTCCAGGTCGATCCCGCCAAGCTGGCGTCGAGCGGCATCACGCTGGAAGACATCCGCGGCACCTTGGTCAATGCCACCACCAACGCCGCCAAGGGCGTGGTCAATACCGACAAGATCACCTTCACCATCGCCGCCAACGATCAACTCACCGACGCCGCCAAATATAACGACATCGTGCTCGCCTACCGCAATGGCGCGCCGATCCGAGTGCGCGACGTCGGTCAGGCCGTGGCCGACCAAGTCGACCGCACCGTCGCCGGCTATCAGAACAACCGCGACGGCGTCATCCTTGCGATCTTCAAGCAGCCCGGCGCCAACGTCATCGACACCGTCGACCAGATCAAGGCGCAATTGCCGCAGCTCACAGCGCGCATTCCGCCGGCGGTCAAAATTGAGACCATTCTCGATCGCACCGTGACGATCCGCGCATCGGTGGCCGACGTCGAGTTCACCCTCGTGCTCACCATCTGCCTGGTGGTGATGGTGATCCTGCTGTTCCTGCGCAATTTCTGGGCGACGCTCATTCCAAGCGTCACCGTACCGCTGGCGCTGGCCGGTTCGTTTGCGGCGATGTATCTGATGCACTTCAGCCTCGATAACCTGTCGCTGATGGCGCTGACCATCGCGGTAGGCTTCGTGGTCGACGACGCTATCGTGGTGGTCGAGAACATTTATCGCCACGTCGAGCACGGCGAGCCGCCGTTGACCGCGGCCCTCAAGGGCTCGCGCGAGATCGGCTTCACCGTGCTGTCGATTTCGTGCTCGCTGGTCGCAGTGTTCATTCCGCTGCTGTTGATGAGCGGCATCATCGGCCGGCTGTTCCGCGAATTCGCGCTCACCGTTACAGCGTCGATCGCGGTATCGGCGCTGGTATCGCTGACCTTGGCGCCGATGATGGCCTCGCGCTTCATGCGGCGCGAATCGGACGAACATGGCCGCGTCTATCGCGTGATCGAGTCCGGCTTCAATGCCATGCTCAATTTCTACCGGCGCACGCTCGATGCGGTGCTGCGCCACCAGCCGGTCACGCTCGCGGTGTTCTTCGCCACCATGGCGCTGACGGGCGTCATGGCTTACGAAATCCCGAAGGGCTTTTTCCCGATCCAGGACACCGGTCTGATCCAGGGTTTCGGCGAGGCGGCGCAAGAGACTTCGCCGGAAGAGATGATGCGCCTGATGCACGTCATCGGCGAGGTCATCCTGGCCGATCCGGACGTCCAGGGCTACGGCTCGCAAACCGGCTCGACCGGCAGCGCGCAGACCGCCAATACCGGTCGCTTCTTCATCACGCTCAAGCCGCGCGACGAGCGCAAGTTGACCTCGTCCCAGATCATCGACCGGCTGCGGCCCAAGCTCGCCAAGATGGAAGGCGTCAACCTGTTCCTGCAGCCGGCCCAGGACATCAATGTCGGTGGCCGCATCGCCCGCGGCAGCTTCCAGTACACCCTGCAGGATACCAATATCGATGAGCTGAACGAGTGGTCGCAGAAGCTCGTGGAAAAGCTGCGCACCCTGCCGCAACTCGCCGACGTCGCCAGCGATCTGTTGGCGAGTGCGCCAAAGCTGCAGATCACCATCAACCGCGACCAGGCGGCGCGCTTCGGCATCTCGCCGCAAGCGATCGACGACACACTGAACGACGCGTTCGGGCAGCGCCAGATCACCCAATATTTCACCGAGCTCAAAACCTACTTCGTGGTGCTGGAGATCCTTCCCGAGTTGCAGAAGGACCTCTCGACGCTGAACCGGCTCTACGTCAAATCGCCGCTGACCGGCGCCGCGGTGCCGCTTTCCGCGCTGGTGAG
>JASHQO010000073.1 GCA_030039105.1 Xanthobacteraceae bacterium | reverse complement strand
TGTACGCAAGCGGCGAGCGCACGCTCGGCGTCATGCCGCTCTATCACACCATGGGGGTGCGCTCGCTCATCGCCATGTCGCTGATCGGCGGCGCCTTCATCTGCCTGCGCCGGTTCGACGTCGAACAAGCGCTCGAGCTGATCGAGGCCGAGCGCGTCACCAATCTTTATCTGGTGCCGACGCTTTATCACGACCTCGTCCATCACCGGGCATTTGCGCGCCACGACGTGAGCGCGGTGCACAAGCTCGGCTTTGCCGGCGCGCCGATGACCGATGGGCTCCTGAAAACGCTGCAGGCCGCGTTCAAGCCAAGCCTGTTCGTCAACCATTACGGCTCGTCGGAGCTCTATACCTTCACCATCGACCAGGACGCGGTGAAGAAGCCGGGCTCGGCCGGCCGCGCCGGCATCAATCAGATGGTGCGCGTGGTCAAGCTCGGCGCCGCCTCGGTCGATGACATCGCCGCGGTCGGCGCGGAAGGCGAGATCATCGCGCTCATGGCCGGCGACGAGTCCTTCGAAGGCTATTGGCGGCGGCCCGAAGCCGACGCCAAGGCGCTGCGCCAGGGCTGGTACTTCACCGGCGACACCGGCTTCATCGACGGCGACGGCGATCTGTTCGTCACCGGCCGGGTCGACGATATGATCATCACCGGCGGCGAGAACGTGTCGCCGGTCGAGATCGAATCCTGCCTGTCGCTGCACGCCGCGGTATCCGAGGTCGCCGTGGTCGGGCTGCCCGACGAACGCTGGGGCAAGGTCGTCACCGCCTTCGTCAAGTGCCGCAACGCGGTCGCGGCCGAAGAGCTCGACGCGTTCTGCCGCAGCGCCGGGCTGGCGAACTTCAAGCGGCCGCGGCGCTACGTCTTCGTCACCGACATTCCCAAATCGCCGGTCGGCAAGCTGCTGCGCCGCAAGCTCGTCGCCGGCGAATACGAACCCGCCTCGCCTGTTGAAGGAACGGCCGCATGAACGAGTTTTCCGATCCGCGTCTCCAAACCCTCGACGGCTTCCGCGTCGAGATCGACCCGGCGCGCGAGCGCGCCGATATCGTGCTTGACCGGCCGCCGCTCAACGTCATCGAGATGGCGCAGCGCGACCAGCTTCGCCTGGTGTTCGAGGCGCTCGACGACGACGCCCGCGTTCGCGTCGTCGTGCTGCGGGCGGCGGGGGCGCACTTTTCCTCCGGCGGCAATATCGCGGGCTTTTTGGAAGCGTCCCCCGAGCACGTCTCGAAGCTCGCCTGGAATATCGCGGCGCCGGCGCGCTGTTCGAAGCCGGTGATCGCCGCCAACCGCGGCTACTGCTTCGGCGTCGGCTTCGAGATTTCGCTGGCCTGCGATTTCCGCCTGGTGTCGGAGACCTGCCTGTACGCGCTGCCGGAGCAGCGGCTCGGCCAGATTCCCGGCTCCGGCGGCTCGGCGCGGCTGCAAAAGATCGTCGGCATCGCCCGCACCAAGGACATCGTGATGCGGAGCAAGCGCATTGCGGCCAAGCAGGCCTGCGACTGGGGCATCGCCACCGAATGCGTCGCCGACGACAAGCTCGAAGCCGCCACCGACGCCCTGGTCGAGGAGCTGCGCGGCTTCTCGCCGCTGGCGCAACGCACCGCCAAGACGCTGCTCAACGCGACCGAGGATACCAACCTCGAAGCGGCCATCGCGCTCGAAGGCCACTGCTACAGCCGGTTGCGCCAGTCCGACGATTTCCGCGAAGGCGTCGCGGCGTTCCACGCCAAGCGCAAGGCGGCGTTCCGCGGCACTTGACCGTCTGGCGCAGCCGGAAGCGGCGGGCTAACGTCGTTGCGGCAATAAAACAAAATGCAGCGCCGCAAAGGCGCATTGGGAGGGAGATCGCCCATGAGTTCGCTTATGAATTCGCCCATGAGTTCATCCATGAGATCGCCAATGTGCAACGTCAGCTTCTGGCGTCGAACCTGCGCCGCCGCGCTCGTCGCCGTCTGCGCCCTGGCCCTGCCAACGCTCGCCAAGGCCGCCGATCCGATCAGGATCGGCTTCTCGATGGCGCTGACCGGCGGCGTCGCGCCGGCCGGCAAGCAGGTGCTGGCGGCGCTGCAGATCTGGCGCGACGACGTCAACGCCAAAGGCGGCCTGCTCGGGCGCCCGGTCGAGCTGGTCTATTACGACGACCAGAGCAACCCGCAGAACGTGCCGGGGCTCTACACCAAGCTGATGGACGTCGACAAAGTCGATCTGCTGATCGGGCCCTATGCGACCAACATGGTGGCGCCGGCAATTGCGGTGCTGATGGAGCACAAGAAGACCACCATCGGCATCCTGGCCAATGCCGCCAACAGCAAATTCCACTACGACCAGTATTTCTCCATGCTGCCGACCGGGCCGGAGCCGCAAAAGTCCTTCGCCTACGGCTTCTTCGAGCTGGCCGCCGCCGCCAAGCCGCGGCCGAAGACGGTCGCGATCCTCGCCGCCGACGCCGAATTCGCCCAGAACGCGGCCGACGGCGCGCGGCAGAGCATCAAGGAGATCGGCGGCTTCGACCTCGTCGTCGACCAGAAATATCCGCCGACCACGACCGACTATGGGTCGATCATGCAAGCGGTCAAAGCGCTCAATCCCGACATCGTCTATGTGGCGGCCTATCCGCCGGACACCGTCGGCATCGTCCGCGCCGCCAACGAGATCGCGCTGACGCCGAAAATGTTCGGTGGCACCTTCATCGGGCTATTGCTGACGCCGATCAAGGCGCAGCTCGGCCCGCTGATGAACGGCATCGTCAACAACGAGGTGTTCCTGCCCGGGCCGGCCTTCACCTTTTCCGGCACGCTCGAATTGCTGCACAAGTACCAGGAGATCGCCAAGGCCCAGGGACTGGATCCCATGGGCTGGTCCTATCCGCCGCTCGGCTATGCCGCGGGCCAGGTGCTGGCGCAAGCGGTCGAGGGCGCCAAGACGCTCGATCAGGTGCAGCTCGCCGCCTACATGCACGGCCACACCTTCCACACCGTGGTCGGCGACGTCACCTTCGGCAAGGACGGCGAGTGGACCAAATCGCGCGTCGTCTTCACGCAGTTCCAGCACGTCACCGGCAATTCGATGGATCAGTTCAAGGACACCAGCCATGAAGTCATCGTCTGGCCCGATCAATACAAATCCGACACCATGATCTACCCTTACGCCGAGGCGAAGAAGCCGTAAGGCACTATCCGTCATTGCGAGGAGCCAACCGGTCCGGCCCGAAGTGGCCGGCCCGGTGACAAGCTCCGCGACGATAAGTTCGATCTGTGGATTTTAGCCATGCCGGCAATGCTTCGACGATGCCCACTGCCGATTCAGTCGGCACAACCTGGGTGAGCCGGAGGCCCGCCTTTTCGAGGAGCTCGCAATATTCCGGTTCGGTTCGCTCCTGTCCGCCGGGCACCGTAAGCATGATCATGTCGGACATCTTGCCGGGGTGCGGCGTGTTGCCGGTAGGAAGCACCGTCTCGATGATGAGCAAGCGGCTGTTCGGCGTCATGGCGCGGCGACAGTTGCCAAGTATCGCGAGACACCGGGCCTCGCTCCAATCGTGGATGATGTGCGAAAGTAAGTAACAGCCGCCGCCGCCGGGAACCGCCTCGAAGAAACTGCCGGTTTCGATTGCAATGCGATCAGTCAAGCCGCGCGCCTTAATCAGTGCTGGAGCGTCGTGAACGACGTGCGGCAAGTCAAACAGTGTGCCGCGCGGCTTGCGATGGTGGCTCAGGATCGCGGCAAGCAAATTACCGGTCGCACCGCCAACGTCGACCACGGTCTCGAATTGAGAAAAGTCATAGGCCTTGGCGACAGCCTCGGGTTCCGCGCCGTGCGAGCCCACCATGGTCTCGCTGAACATCGATTTTTCGGCCGGGTGCTTTGCCAGCCATTCGAACACCGGCATACCGAAGACCTTTTCGAATGCCGTCTTTCCGGTCTTGATCGAATAACGCAACTCGCTGGCAGGCTTCGTAAACAACGGGCCTGCCAGAGTGAGGACCGCCGAACGGACTGAACCAGGCGTGCCCGCCCTGAGCGCCTCCCCGAGAGGCGCTAAGGAGAACCGATGGCTAACATCCTCCGTGAAAAGTCCCATGCCGGCGAGCGTCCGCATGAAGCGGTATAGCGAAAGCGCGTCGCAGCCCGTTGACTGGGCGAGTTCGGCAGCGGTCCTCGGTGCCTCGGTCAGGCGATCGGCCAAGCTCATTTGGGCCGCAACGTAGACAAAGCTCGAGAGCCAATGCGCCCTGGCCATCTGGACCAATTGAGCTTGCGGCGTTTGTCGTTCGGCTGTCGCGGCAGCGGCCTTGGGCATGACTGATTCTCCTCGCTGCTCCCTCAAAAGGAAACGGGACGGATCATCCATAAATACCGCTCG
>JASHQO010000072.1 GCA_030039105.1 Xanthobacteraceae bacterium | reverse complement strand
CCAAAACCGTGCGGCCAAAACCGTGCGGCCAAAACCGTGCGGCCAAAACCGTGCGGCCAATGTCGCACGCACTCACGAATTATAGCGGTTCCGCAAATGGATACAACGAAATCGAAACCCGACGATTAACGATCTGAAAATGGGGGTTGGGCGGTCGTCATTCAAGAGGGGCGCCTTTCTTCTCAGGGATAAGGAAGGCGGTGGCGAGGATATCCAACAGATAGATCGTCGCCAGAAGCGCAATCGCCACGGTGAAGGAATAGGCCGCCGCCAGGGTTCCGACCACGTATGGGCCGAAGCCGCCGACGCCGCGACCGAGATTGAAGATGACGTTCTCGGCGGTGGCCCGCGCCTGCGTCGGGTAAAGCTCGGAGAGCAGCGCGCCATAGCCGCCGAGCATGCCGTTGACGAACATTCCCATCACCGCGCCGCCGATCAACAGCGCGGTGGCGTCGGTCAGTTGCGAATAGACCAGCACCATGACGAAGGCGCCGGCCTGGAAGGTGAACAGCGCCGGGCGGCGGCCGACGCGGTCGGCGAATTGGCCGAACACCCAGATGCCGAACGCCATGCCGAGCACGGTAACGGCGGTCCACAATGCCGACTGGGTCAGCGTGTAGCCGAAGCGCGTCGCGAGATAGCTCGGTAGCCAGATCATCAGGCCGTAGTAGCCGAAATTCTGCACCGAGCAGAGGATCAGCATGCCGAGGCTGATCTTCGTCGTGGCGCCGTCCTTCACCAGAAGGCCGAGCGGCGCCGCGTTGCGCTGCGCCATTGCCCGCCCTTTGGCGCGGTCGAGAAAGATTTGCGGCTCCTGGACGTAGAGGCGGACCGCAAAAGCGATCAGGCCGGGCACGAGGCCAACCAGAAACATGCCGCGCCAGCCGATGACCGGAAGCAAGAGCGGCGTGACCAGCGCCGCGACCAGCACGCCGGCCTGCCAGCCGAGCGCCACGTAGGTGCAGCCGCGGGCGCGGTGTTGCGCCGGCCACGCCTCGGCGACCAGCGCCATGCCGATGCCGAACTCGCCGCCGAGGCCGAGCCCGGCGATGGTGCGGTACACCAGCAGGTCCCAATAGCCTTGCGCGAAAGCGCACAGCCCGGTGAACACCGCGAACAGCAGGATGGTCCAGGTCAAGACGCGGACGCGGCCGTAATAATCGCTGAGGATGCCGAACAGGATGCCGCCGGCCACGGCGCCAACCAGCGTCCAGGTCACCAGCGACCCGGCCTGCGGCGGCGTGAGATGCAGCTCCGCCGAAATCGCCCGCAGCATGAAGCCGAGGATGAGCAGGTCGAAGCCGTCCATCGCATAGCCGATGGCGGAAGCGGCGAGCGCTTTGTTGGGGAAGGAGCCCGAGCGATCGATCGGTTCCGAGACGTTCGCCTCTGCCAAAGCCATGACGGTGCCCTCCAGCGCCTGCCCGCAGTGTGCCGGCATTGAGCGGGGCGCTCAAGCTTCGGCATTGTGAATCATTGTGCAAATCGCCGGGCAGAATGTTCAAATGAAGTGCAGCCGCGCGATCCGACGGAAGATGGCGGCACGGCAGCAAATTTCAAGCGTGCCGGCGCCGACTTCAAGGTTGCAGCAGCGCCTTCTCCAGCATGACGTGGATGCCCTTCGAGCCGTTGGCCGCCTGCGTTACCCGCACGTCGGCCGCCAGGCTGACGACGGTGTCGCCCGGATCGACGGTGATCGACGGTTTCAGCGCGGCATCGAAATAGCCCCAGTGCACCGTGTCGGCGCGGCATCCAAGCGGTGGGTCGCCATGATTTTGCGCTCACGCGCCGGCGTGCAGCACGTCGGCGATCCAGTCGTACATGTAATGCACGCCGATGGTGGCGTCGTCGACCTGGCAGTGGTGGAAGCCGCCTTCCTCGCGGCCGAACACTTTCAGGGCTTTCTGTTTCGAGCCGACCGCCTCGAACAGCCGCTCGGCAATGGCCAGCGGAATCTGCTCGTCGCCGGCGCCGTGCAGCAACAGGAACGGGCAGGTCATCTTCTGCACGATGCCGTCGAGCCGGAAACCTTCGAGCTTTTTCAGGGCGGCGTCGCGGCTGTCGACGCCGAGCACCCATTGCAGATGCTCCGGCGGCACCGACAGCGACAGCACCTTGCCGGAATCGAGAAGCTCGAGCCGTTTCGCCCAGATCTCGTGATAGTCCCACTGCGCGCCCCAGGCGACGCAGCAGGCGTAACGCTGCTCGAGCGACGCGGCGCGCGGCGCGTAATAGCCGCCCAGACTGAGCGCCATCACCCCGATGCGCTTCTCGTCGAACTCCTGGCGGCCGGCGAGATACTCGTAGGCCGGCGTGGCGTAGCGCTCGGTCTCGGCGACCAGCGGCAGATTGCGAAAGCGCACGCTCTCGCCATTGCCGGGGCCGTCGACGATCAGGCAGCCGACGCCGCGGGCGGCAAGATCGGGCACGCCGTAGCCGTATTGCAATTCCTTGGTGACGTCGAAGCCGTCGAAGAACACCATGGCGGGGGCGGGGCGGCCGCGGCTTGCGTCCGGATCGGGATGCACCAGCAGCGCCGGCAGGCTGGTATTTTCATACGGCACCTCGACCGGCTCGATATGCGGGCGGCGGATGATGCCGGCCGCCTCCTTGAACAGGTCGACCGACTGCGCATAGACGTCCTGGCTGCGTTGCGAACGCGGATGGATGAAGCGCTCGCCCGTCTGATAGTACCGAGCCGCGCGCATGAAGCACGACGCCGCCGTCAGCTTGTGGCCGGCGCGCATGGCGTCGCGGCCGCGGGCCGCGATCTTGTCGCCCATGCGCGCCCATTCCTCGAACCAGGCCGTGTCGTCGCCGATCTTGTCGGCGAGCGCCTGGCCGACGCGATTGACCTCGTCGATCTCGACGCCGGTCCATGGCGCGCCGGAGAGGCAGATCAGAAGCCCCATCGACCAGCGGTAGTTGGTCGGGAAGTAGAGGAAGGCCGGATCGTCGTTCTTCCGCACGGCGGGACGGTCCCTGTATTGAATGGCGAGATTGCTTCGCTGTGCCGCACGCTCGCGTTTCGGTGGAAAGGCCAGTTCGTCGTTGTCGACCGCATCACTCATGGCTTACCCTCACGCATTACACAAGTCGCAAGGGAGCCGGGTCCGACAGCGGCAAGGCTTTGCGGCCGCCGCAACGGACCCGAGGAAATTTTCAGATGTTGTCCGCCCCGCCGCCGGCGTCGCCCAAGTCGTCGGACAGGTCGTCGGGCAGGTCCGTGTCGGCGAATAACTCCCCAAGCGGCATCATGCGGCCCTGTTGATGGCAATATCGTAGCGCCGTTTGGACATTTTTGCGGTTGGCCTCGCCGCGGCCGCGATCGGCTCGATGCCGTCGGCCTGCACCGTGCCGGCGACCGGCGGACGGACGATCGCGTAGTCGCCGCAGGCGACGGTCAGCTTCAGTTTGGCCATGTCCCCTCCCAATGTCCCTTCCTAATGTCCCCTCCTAACGTCCCCCTAGCGCCAGCGGCTGAAATGGATCTCCGCGCGGCGCACAATCTCATTCAGCACGATGGCCATGGCGGCTAGCATGGCGATGAGGCCGAACAACTTGGTCGGATCGAAATTTTCCGTGAACATGGTCGTGAAGTGGCCGATGCCGGCGGTCGAGACATAGAGCTCGGCCAACAGCACGCCGAGCAGCACGCCGGTCATGCCGAGCCGCATGCCGGCGAAAAAGCTGGGGATCATGTGGGGAAAGATCACGTAGCGGAGGATATGCCAGCGGCTGGCGCCCATGGAGCGGGCGCTGGTGAGCAGGACGGGTTTGAGGTTCTGCACGCCGGCGATGATGGCGAGCATGATCGGAAACATGCCGTGGGTCACGCCGAATGCGATCTTGGATGCGGCGCCGATGCCGAAATAAAGGATGAACAGCGGCAGAATGGTGATCTGCGGCAGGCCGTAGAGCAGGAGGATGATCGGTGCCAGGCTGCGGCGCGCGAACGGCTGCAAGCCAACGGCGAGGCCGACCGTGAGGCCGATCGCCACCGCGATGGCGAACGCCACCGCGAGCTCGAACAGCGTGAGCCGCAGCGCCGCCGGCACGCCGTTGGTCTGCCACACCGCGCCGAGAGAGGCGATCACCCGCGACGGCGGCGCGATGAACAGCGGGTCGATGAACCAGCGCGCGGCGATTTCCCAGACGATCAGGATCGCCACGATGACGCCGAGCCGAACGACGCCGGGGTGGCGGAGCAGGAATTGCTCGGCCGCGCTCATGATCCGCACATTGCCGCGACAGCGGCAATCCACCGGCGCCAAGGGCTGGAGCCCCGCTTTCGCGGCGACGAGCGTGACGCAATTCCGTCGCGCGGCATCACCATCATATCCGCCGCCTGCCGCGTTTTTCGAGGAAGGAGACGGTGCTGTTGAGCACCGCTGCGATCACCACGACGAAGGCGATGTAGGCGAACATGCGCGCCATATCCATGCCTTCGCCGAGCTGCACGATGTGATGGCCGAGCCCGGCGAGCGAAGCGATGACCTCGCTGCCGATGATCGACAACAGCGCCACCGTGAAGCCGATGCGCAGCCCGGAGAGGATCACCGGCAAGGCGGCCGGCAGCAGCACGTAGCGGAACATCTGATACTCCGAAGCTCCCATCGACCGCGCCGCGGTGACCAAGGTGCGATCGACGTTGCCCAAGCCGGCGATGGTCGACAGCACGATGGGAAAGAAGCTGATGGTGGCGCCGAGCGCAATCTTCGACGCCGGACCGAGCCCGAAGAACAGCACGTAGAGCGGCAGAAACAGGATGATCGGGATCGAATAGATGCCGGCGAACAGCGGGTCGAACACGCGGATGGCGTAGCGCGTCCGGCTGACGAAATAGCCGACGGCGGTGCCCAGCGTCATCGACAGCGCGAAAGCGACGACGAGCTCGATCAAGGTCACCCGCAGGTCGGGCCAGAATTCGCCGGTGCGCAGCACGTCGAGCAGTTGGTGCCACACCGCAACCGGATTCGGCAGCAATAGACGATTGACGCCCCAACGGTTGGTGGCGAGATACCAGAGTGCGAGGACGACAAGGAGGAAGCCGACCTGGACGGCCCGGCTGCCCCAACCCGCGGCGCGCTCGTCGCGATCTGCCATCAGTCCTCGCTGCGTGCCGATTCGGACACCGTCTTGCGGATTTCATCGTGCAGCAGCGCGTAGAGCTCGTTGCGCAGCGCGGTGAATTTTTCCGAGGTGACGAAGTCGGGCCGGCGTGGATGCGGCTCGTCGACGCGCATGATCTTCTTGATGGTGCCGGGTCGCGCCGAGAACACCGCGACCCGGTCGGCCAGAAAGACCGCTTCGCCCAGGCTGTGGGTGACGAACACGATGGTCTTTTCGGTGCGCGCCAGCAGCACCGAAAGGTCCTCGCCGAGGATCATGCGGGTCTGCTCGTCGAGGGCGGCGAACGGCTCGTCCATCAAGAGAATATCGGTCTCGAGCGACAGCGCCCGCGCCAGCGCCGCGCGCTGGCGCATGCCGCCGGAAAGCTGGCTGGGATAGTGGTTGGCGAATTCGGTAAGCCCTACCGCTTCGAGCGACTTTTTAGCGCGCGCCGCGTGCTCGGATTTCGGCACGCCCTGGAACAGCATGCCGAGCCGGACGTTCTCGATCACCGTATTCCACGGAAACAGCGCGTGCTCCTGGAACACGAAGGCGATGTCGTGAGGCATCGGTCCGCGCACCGGCTTGGCGGCGACCTCGACGCTGCCGCTCGACGGCGTCATCAGTCCGCCGATGACGTTGAGCAAAGTGGACTTGCCGCAGCCGCTCGGTCCGATCAGGCACAAGAGCTCGCCGCGGGCGATATCGAGCGAGGTGTCGGCGAGCGCGCGCACATATTGCGTGTCGCCGGCCGCGCCGAACTGGTGCGAGACGCCCTTGATGCGGACTGCGGCATCGCGCGCGGTCATTTCGGCAAATACGCTTCGGTCAAGAGGGCGGACATGTCCGGCTTGGCCGGCAGGAGTTTCGTATCGACGAACGAATCCGCGAGCACGTCCAGCGCCTTCGGGTTGAAACGGCCGTCGCGACTCATGGTCGGCATGGTGTCGTCATAGATGGCGGCGGCGACGGCCGGCGACATGCCGATCTGCTTCATGGTCAGATCGACGATCGGCTGCCGGTGGTCGCGCATATAGGCGATGGTCTCGTACCAGCCGGCGAGGAAGTCGCGCAACGTGGCAGGATTTTTGGCGATCAGATCGGTGCTCGCATAGATGCAGCTAGTGACGAAGTCGGGAAAATACTCGCCGAATTTCACCAGGATGCGACCCTGGCCGGCCTCGACGAACTTCTCGACCGTGACGCTATCGGTCGTGGTGCCGTCGATCTGACGGGTCGTCAGCGCCGCGATCTGCGCTTCCGAGGCGCCGAGCGGCGTGATCTTGATGCCGTCATCGCCCCAGCCGAGGCGGCGCGAAAGCTGCTGCGTCAACCAGTAGGTCAGCGAGCCGGCGCCGGAGACGCTCACCGTCCTGCCCTTGAGATCGTCGACTTTCTTGAGCGGGCCGTCCTTGAGCACGGTGAGCATGATGATGTTCGGCGCGCCTGAGAACACCGCGACCGCCTTCATCGGCGCGCCCTTGACGATCGCCGCGAACGAGGGACTGCCGCCGAGCGCGATGTCGAGCGAGCCCGCGGTCAGCGCCTGCACCATCTTGGCGTCGCCGGCGAAAGCGCTGATATCGAGGCCGATGCCGTGCTTCTTGAAAATGCCGGTTTCGACGCCGACGTCGGCCGGGATGAAGGCGAACTGGTTGGCCTGCGCCTTGCCGAGTCGCAGCGTCGTTTGCGCGCCGGCCGCGTTCGTAAAAAGCAGAGCGGCGAGCACGGCCGCGAGGCCAGCGCTGCCGAGCCGCAAAATCCAACGCGCTGCGACCATCGACATCCCCCGCGTCATTTCGCCGGCAAGAAGTCTTCTGTGTAGAGCTTCGTCATATCAGGTTTTTGCGGCAGCGCCCCGGTGTCGACGAACGAGGTCGCCAGCATATCGAGCGCCTTGGCGCTGAAGCGGCCGTCGGAGCTCAGAATCGGCACGGTGTCGTCATAGCTTTCGGCGGCGACGGCTGCCGACACGCCGGTATGCTTGACGGCGACGTCGACGGTCTCCTGGCGGTGGCCGCGCATATAAGCGATGGTTTCGAACCAGCCGGCGAGGAATGCCTTCAGCGCCGCGGGATTTTTGCCGATCAGGTCGTTGCTGGCATAGATGACATGGACGTGGAAGTCCTTGATGCGTTCGCCGTATTTGACCAGGATGCGGCCGGCGCCGGTCTCCATGAATTTATAGACGGTGACGCCGTCGGTGGTGACGCCGTCGATCTGGTGGGTTTTCAGCGCCGCGATCTGCGCTTCCGAGGCCCCGAGCGGCGCAATCTTGATGCCGTCGTCGCCCCAGCCTTGGGCGCGCGATAGCCGCTGGGTCAGCCAATAGGTCAGCGAGCCCACGGTCGAGACGCTCACCGTTTTGCCCTTGAGATCATCGACGCTCTTGATCGGGCCGTCCTTGAGCACGACGAGGAGAATGGTGTTCGGCGCATTGGCCTCGGCGGCGACCGCCTGCATCGGCACGCCCTTGACGATGCTCGCCAAGGCCGGCCCGCCGCCGAGCGCGATGTCCAAGCTGCCGGCAGTCATCGCCTGCATCTCCTTGGCGTCGCCTGAGAATGAGCTGATCTCGATATCGAGGCCGTGCTTCTTGAAGATGCCGGTGTCGACGCCGACGTCGGCCGGCACGAAGGCGAACTGATTGGGCTGCGCCTTGCCGACGCGCAACGTCTCGGCCCGCGCCGGAGCGCCGAGCGCCGCGGCGGCAAACACCGCGGCGACGAGCGTGACGGTGCGGTTCGCCATCGTTCAGCTCTTCGACAGAAATGCCTCGGTGTAAAGCTTGGTCATATCCGGCTCGGCCGGCAGCGTCTTCATCTCGACGTAGGAGCGGCTCAACACCTTGAGCGCCGCCGGGTCGAAATGGCCGTCGTCGGTGAACATCGGCATCAGTTCGTCGTAGATGCCGCTCGTCGTCCTGCCGTCGGTGCCCATCACGGTCATGGCGATAGCGACCGACTTCGCCTTGTTCGCCCGCATGAAGGCGATGGTCTCGAACCAGCCTTGCAGGAACGCCGCCAGCGCCGCGGGCTTCTGCGCGATGGCGCTGTCGGTGGCGAAGATGACGTGCATGATGAAATGCTTCGCCACGTCGCCGAAGCGCATCAGGATGCGGCCGTCGCCGCGGCCGACGAAGTTGAGCGCCGAGCCGATATCGACCACGCAGGCGTCGACTGCGCCCGACTTCAGCGCGGCGATGCGCGCCGCGTTCTCGCCGATCGGCACCTGCTCGAAGCCGGCAAAACCCCAACCGTGCTGGCGCGACACTTCGTTCATCAGCCAATTGGTCGCCGAGCCGACGGTCGAGATCGCGACCTTGCGGCCCTTGAGATCGTCGACGGTCTTCACCGAGCCGTCGGCGCGCACCACCATGGCGAAGATCAGCGGCGGCCCGGCCATGGCGGCGATGCCTTTGACCGGTGCGCCCTTGGCGATGAACGCCATGCCGGGTCCGGAGCCAAGCCCGACATCGACGGCGCCCGCGGCCATGGCCTGCTGCAATTTGGCGTCGCCGCCGAAGCCGGCGATGTCGAGATCGAGGCCGTGCTTGGCGAAGATGCCGGTCTCGCTGCCGATATTGGCGGGCGTGAACGAGAACGATTCACGGCCGGCATTGCCGATGCGCAGAAGCTCGGCGGCGTGAACGTTTGAGGCGATCGCGGCCAGCAATAACAGACTCGCCGTGGCCGCGCTTGCCGCGGCCATCCACGACTTTGCAGCGTCGACAAAAGACGTCGATGCCCGGCACATAGGCCAGCGAAGCGGCGCCGTTCTTTGAACGGCTATGGCCGGGCATGACGCGTTCGTGGTAGTGGCGATGGCGGGCATCGCCATCCTCCCTAAGACTTTGCCGCCGATCTTAGCGCATTTCGCCGCCGCGCTGTCGCCGCCTCATCGAGCGTCAAATCGTCCCTGAGCACGACGCCGTAGGTTTCCTCGGCGGCGCGGCGCGACACCAGCTCCTCGATGACGTCGTGGCGTACGGACGCGGCATCGCGTTCGAGCGGGTTGCCCCAGCCGCCGCCACCGCCGGTGCGCACGATAACTTCGGAGTCGACCGGCACCGGATAATGGATCGCGTCCATGGAGCGAAAATCGTTCTCGCCCGGCTGGCGCAGCAGAAAATCGGCGGTGCTGCCGGCAGTGCCGCCCCACAATCCCCAGGGCGGGCATTGGGTGCGCTTCGGATGGTCGAAATTCCAGCGGCCCTCGACCAGGTTGCGCACGGTGGTGTCGAGGGCGAGGCCGCCGCGATGCTTGCCGGCGCCGGCGGAATCGGTGCGCAGCACGCGGCCTTCGACCAGCACCGGGCATTTCAGCTCGATGCCTTCGATCGAGGCATTGCGCACGTCGCCCTGGCAAACCGACACCGTGGCGGACACGCCGTCCTCGGTCGGCCGGCCGCCCCAGCCGCCGCCCTCGATGCTCTGCACCACGAAGCGGCGCTGCGTCTTCGGATGCACGCCGAAGAACACGATGGAGCCGCCGAGCAGGCCGTGATGGCCGGCCGGCACGCGGTCCGGCATGGCGTCGGCGAGCGCCTTGACGATGGTGTCGACCACCGTCGGCACGATGGTGCTCCAACTCGACATCGGCGCCGGATGTTTCGACATCATCACGTTGCCTTCGGGGATGACCACCTTGAGCGCGCGGAACGAGCCCTCGTTGACCGGCTCGAGCGGGCCGGTGAGCGCCTTGTAGGCGACGCGGGCGCCCGCATAGGTGCGCGAATTGACCGCGGCCTTGCGCGTGCCCGACGTTTTCGACAGATCGATCGTCATGGCGCCGCCGTCGATCGTCACCTTGGCGTGGATCGGCATGCGGTCGCCGCGGCTGACGCCGTCGTCGTCGATGAACGAGGACGCCTCGTAGACGCCGTCGGCGAGCTTTTCCACGACGTTGCGGCACTTGCGCTCGGTTTCGCCGAAAATCCGCTCGATGGCGTCGAGGATGGTGGCCTTGCCGTATTTGTCCAACAGCTCGTTCATGCGCCGCACCGCGAGCCGGCACGCCGCCATCTGCGATTTCATGTCGCCGAGGGAGGATTCCGGGAAGCGGATGTTATCCTTGAGCACGCGGTAGAGCGTCTCGTTCAGCTCGCCGCGCTCGTAGATTTTCAACTGGTCGAGTTGCAGGCCCTCTTCCCAGGGGTCTTTCACGGTCGGCCCGGCGCCAAAACCGGTCGACATGCCGCCGACGTCGATCCAGTGCGCGCGCACCATGGCGAACAGCAGCAGCTCGCCTTTGTAGAAATACGGCGTGTAGATGACGATATTGTTGAGGTGCTGGCCGGCGACCGCCTGGTGATTGGTGATGACGACGTCGCCCGGCGCAAAGCCTTTCGCGCCGAAGCGTTCCATCGCGTCTGTGACGATGACGCCGAGGTCGGCGACGAAGTGCGACACGCCGCCGACGTTCTGCGAGATCAATTCGCCCTTGGTGTTGACCAGCGAGGTGCAGAAGTCGCGCACCTCGTAGATCATCATGTTGTAGGAGGTGCGCTGCAGGTCGGCCGCCATCTCGTTGGCGATGGCGGGCAGCGCGTTGCGGATGACTTCGAGGGTGACGGCGTCGAGCGGCTTGCGCCGCGCGGATTCGCGGCGCTTGTCGGTCGCAGCCTGCTCGGCTCGGCGCACCGCGCGCTTGGGTGACTTTTTCTTCGCCATTACGCGCCTCCCACGTCGATGAGCAGCTCGCCGGACGGCGCCACCCGGCAGTTGTCGCCCTTGAACAGCACGGTGGTGGTGCCGTGCTCCTCGATCAACGCCGGGCCCGCGATACGCGCGCCGGCGCCGAGGTCGCCGCGCTGGTAGATCGGGCACGACACCGCTTTGCGCGGATCGTCGAGATAGACGTCGCGGCGCTTCGGTTTTGCTGCGTTTTTCTTGGCTGCAAGCTTCGGAAACGTCAGCTTCGCCCGCTTGCCGACGGCGGCGAGGCGGATGTTGACCATCTCCACCGGCTCGTCGGGCGAATGATGGGAGTAGCGATGCTCATAGAGCGCATCGAAGGCGGCGCGGATTTTCTGCCGGTCGCCGCGCTTGATCAGGTCGCGCGTCACCGGCACCGAGAGCGTGAACTCCTGGCCGACGTAGCGCAAATCGAGCTCGATCTGAAATTCGGCCTTGCCGGCATGGCGCAGGCTTTTCTTCGCCTCGGCCGCCATCTCGTCGTGCACGGCGACGAGCGCGGCAAAGTCGATGCTCGCCAGATCGTAGTAAAAGGTGCGGATGAAATCGTGCCGCTCGTCGGCGAGCAGCATGCCGAGCGCGGAGAAGTGCGAGGGAAACAGCGGCACGATCACTTTCGGGATGTGCAGCTCGCGGGCGATGGCACAGACGTGCAGCGGGCCGGCGCCGCCGGAGGCGACCAGCGCGAAGTCGCGCGGGTCGTAACCCTTCTCGACCGATACTTCGCGCACCGTGAGCGACATTTTCGAGATGCCGATCTGGACGATCGCTTGCGCCGTTTCGATGGGGTCCAGATTCAGCGGCTTGGCGACCTTCTGCTCGATGCCGTCGCGCGCGCCGTCGGCGTCGAGCACCATCTGGCCGCCGAGGAAATTGTGCGGATCGAGCCGGCCGAGCACGACGTTGGCGTCGGTGATGGTCGGCTCGGCGCCACCGCCGCGATAGCAGATCGGCCCCGGATCGGCGCCTGAGCTTTGCGGCCCGACCTTGAGCGCGCCGACGTCGTCGGTCCAGGCGATGCTGCCGCCGCCGGCGCCGACTTCGACCACGTCGATCATCGGCAGCATGACCGGATGGCCGCTGGCATAGCCGCCGACGTAATAGCCGGGCGCCAGCGTCGGCTCGCCGTCGCGCACCAGGCTCGCCTTGGCCGTGGTGCCACCCATGTCGAAGGAGATGACGTTCTTGAAGCCGAGCTTCTCGCCGACGCGGGCCGAGGCGATGATGCCGCCGACCGGGCCTGACTCCATCATCGCTACCGGCCGCTCGGTCGCGACCTCCGGCGTCATCACGCCGCCGTTGGAGCGCATGATCGAGAGATTGCCGCGAAAGCCGATGCCGCCGAGGCTGCGGCTCAGGCTCTTCACGTAGCCGCCGACCTTCGGCCCGATATAGGCGTTCACAACGGTCGTCGACATGCGCTCGAACTCGCGATATTCGCGCAAAATTTCGTGCGACAGCGACAGATAGGCGTTGGGCAGCGCTTCGCGCACCATCGCACCGGCGATGCGCTCGTGCTCGGGATTGGCGTAGGCGTGCAGGAAGCACACCGCGACCGCTTCGACGCCTTCGGCGGCGAGCACGCGGCAAGCCTCGGCGATGCTCGCCTTGTTCAGCGGCCGGAACATGTCGCCCGAGCTCATGACGCGCTCATCGACCTCGCGTGTCAGATGGCGCGGCACCAGCGGCTGGTGGCGATGGAAGAACAGGTTGTAGGCCTCGGGCCGGTTGCCGCGGCCGACGATGTAGACGTCGCGGGTGCCGCGGGTGACGATCAGGCCGGTCTTGGCGCCCTTCCTCTCGATCAGCGTGTTGATGGCGGTGGTCGAGCCGTGGATCAGCTCGGCGATGGCGGAAGCGTCGAGTCCGCTCTTGCGGATGCAGTCGAGGATGCCCTGGGTCAGCTCGTGGGGCGTAGTCAGGCTCTTGGCTTCAACGAAGCGCCCGGCGTCGTCGTCGAAGCCGACGAGGTCGGTAAACGTTCCGCCGATGTCGATGGCAACAACGATCATCGTCGCGTCCCCGATGGCGCGGCGCAAATATGCCTGCACAGGTTGAGTGAAGGGCCGTCGCAGCGCGGCAGACTATAAGGTTCCGCGCCGAATACAACATGGCGGCCGGATGGCTGCTGCGCGGCCAATGCGTGGACCGCGCCGGCCGGAGCGGCGATCCGCCCGGTGCCCGGCGGCGGGCCAGCCGGAACTCGCGTTGCATCGGGTGCCCGGGAATGATTATCGCGATCGGGTCGGAACCAGTGCAGAGCACAGACGTTCCGGCCGAGTAGGGCAGCGCCCGATGCGTCATGCATCGGGCAAATCGGCAGTGGTGGAACGAGGACCGTCATGCAAGTCAGTGAAGCGATGAGCGGCGACGTAATGATCGCGAACCCGAATCAATCGATCTGCGACGCGGCGCGAATGATGGCCGATAGCGACGTCGGTATCCTGCCGGTCGGCGAAAATGACCGTCTGGTCGGCATGATCACCGACCGCGACATCATCGTCCGCGCCGTCGCGGCCGGCCTTTCGCCGGAAACCCCGGTGGAACAAGTCATGAGCCGAGAGGTGATGTACTGTTTTGCCGATGACGAGATAGTCGGCGCGGCCGCGAACATGGCCGACCTGAAAATCCGCCGGCTGCCCGTGCTCAACCACGACAAGCGTTTGGTCGGAATCCTGTCGCTGGGCGACATTGCGCTCACCGACGGCGGCAGCGCCGGCGACGCTCTGGGCGTGATTTCCGAGCCCGGCGGCTGGCATTCGC
>JASHQO010000071.1 GCA_030039105.1 Xanthobacteraceae bacterium | reverse complement strand
GCCATGGCCGTTGTTTCCGTTCTTGTACCGCGGGCCCCGTCCCACGGGTCTTTTCTTCACGATGTTATGTGGGGTGAGTCGAGCGCAGCGAAACCCACCGCATGCCCCAGTGCCGCCTGATGGGTTTTGCTGCGCTCAACCCATCAACCGCTATTAGAAGGCGCGGCGGCAGGCGATGCAAGCCCAAACGCAGGTATGGGGGCACCGCTGCAATTCTAACAAAGCTGGCCGCTAGCGCTTTGGACCGACTGGCTTATCCGGCCTCGGCGTAGCGATAGAATTCCTGCCGCAGCGCGGTCGCAACCGGGCCCGGCTTGCCGTCGCCGACGGTACGGCCGTCGATGCGCACCACCGGCAGCACGATCTGGCTGGCCGAGGTGATGAAGGCCTCGCGCGCCGCATAGGCTTCTTCCAGCGTGAAAGAACGCTCCTCGATCCTCAAGCCCTGCTGCCCTTTCACTTCGTCGAACACGACCGTGCGGGTGATGCCGCGCAGGATGGCGTGATCGGCGCGCCGCGTCACCAGCGTGCCGTCTTTGGTGACGATCCAGGCGTTGGCGGAGGAGGCTTCGGTCACGTAGCCGCCGGCGTCGACGAACCAGGCATCGCGCGCGCCCTGATCGATCGCGGTTTGCCGGGCCAGCACATTGGGCAGCAATCCGACGGTCTTGATGTCGACGCGGCCCCAGCGGTTGTCCGGCACGCCGATCACGGCGATGCCGTTCTTGGCGAGCGCTTCGTTGCGCGCCTTGTTGAGCGGCCGCGCCGTCACCACGACGCTCGGCGCCACCGCGGGCGACGGGAAGGCATGGTCGCGCCGCGCCACGCCGCGGTTGATCTGCAGATAGACGATGCCGTAGCCGATACGGTTGCGCGCCACTACCTCGCGCAGGATGACGCCGAGCGCTTTGGTCGACATCGGCAGCGGGATGCGGATTTCCTCGAGCGAACGTTGCAGCCGCTCGATGTGGCGCCGCTCGTCGATCAGGCGGCCGCCGCGCACCTCGCAGACCTCGTAGACACCGTCGGCAAATTGGTAGCCGCGGTCCTCGACGTGGACCTTGGCGTCGCGCAGCGGCAGGTAGCGGCCGTTGACATAGGCGTAGCGGGACATGGTGATCAGATGACGGAGGACGGACGACAGAGGACGGATAACGGCATAACAAGCCTATGCACTTCTATCCGTCGTCTGTCGTCTGTCATCTGTCGTCCGTTGTCCCTGCTCAATCGATGCCGAGCGCCTTGAGCTTGCGATGCAGCGCCGATCGCTCCATGCCGACAAACTCGGCGGTGCGCGAAATGTTGCCGCCGAAGCGATTGATCTGGGCCAGCAGATATTCCCGCTCGAACACCTCGCGCGCCTCGCGCAACGCCAGACTCATCAGATGCTCGCCGCCGTTGCCGTTCGGCATCGCCGGGATCATCGAGCCGACGTCCTGGGGCAGCATCGAGGCGGTGATCACCGCTTCCGGGTCGCCGCCTGCCAGGATCATCAGCCGCTCGACGTTGTTGCGCAGTTGCCGCACGTTGCCCGGCCAGTCGTGCGACTGCAACACGGCAAGCGCGTCGGCGCCGACCTTGCGCTTCGGCAGGCCGGTGGTGTGCGAAATCTGCGTCATGAAATATTCGACCAGCTCCGGAATATCCTCGCGCCGCTCCGCCAGCCCCGGCACGCGGATCGGCACCACCGAGAGCCGGTGATAGAGGTCCTCGCGGAACTTGCCGGCGGCGATCTCGGCTTCGATGTTGCGGGCGGTCGAGGAGAGGATGCGCACGTCGACCGTGACTTTGGTGCTGCCGCCGACGCGCTGAAACGTCTGATCGACCAGGACGCGCAGGATCTTGCTTTGCGTCTCGCGCGGCATGTCGGCGATTTCGTCGATGAACAGCGAGCCGCCGTGCGCTTCTTCGAGGGCGCCGACCTTGCGGCTGTGGCCGCCATTGTGGCCGCCCTCCACGCCGAACAGCTCGACCTCCATGAATTCCGGCGTGATCGCCGCGGCATTGATAACCACGAACGGGCCGTCGGCGCGCGCCGAATGGCTGTGGATGGTGCGGGCGGCGAGCTCCTTGCCGGCGCCGGAAGGACCGACGATCAGGATGCGGCTATTGGTCGGCGCCACCTTCTCCACGGTCTGCCGGAGCTGATTGCAGGACGGCGAATGGCCGACCAGCGTAGTGACCAGCGGCACGTGCTGCTTGAGGTCTTTCACCTCGCGCTTCAACCGCGAATTTTCCAATGCCCGCTCGGCGACCAGCAGCAGGCGGTCGGACTTGAACGGCTTCTCGATGAAATCGTAGGCGCCGCGCTTGATTGCCGATACCGCGGTCTCGATGTTGCCGTGGCCGGATATCATCACCACCGGCAGCTCGGGATGCTCCTGCTTGAGGGTGTCGAGCAGTTGCAAACCGTCGAGACGGCTGTTTTGCAGCCAGATGTCGAGGAACACGAGATTGGGCCGCCGCGCCACCACGGCGGCGAGCGCGTCGTCGCTGTCGCGCGCGGTGCGGGCGCCGTAGCCCTCGTCCTCCAGGATTCCCGCGACCAGATCGCGAATATCGGCCTCGTCGTCGACGATCAGGATATCGGATGCCATGATACCGCCGCCCTGTTCCTCGGTTCAGTCACACGACCGCTTGGCGCGGTTCGGCTTGTTGTTCGGCCGCGGAAGCACTCTCCACCGCGAAGCGCAATTGCATCCAGGCGCCACGCGCGCCGGGAAATTTTTCCGCAGCGTCGCGCAGCTCGAGACGGCCGCCGTGCTCTTCGAGGATGCGGTTGACGATGGCGAGGCCGAGGCCGGTGCCTTTCTCCCGGGTCGTCACGTAAGGCTCCAGCAGCCGCGACCGGTTTTCCTTCGGCAGGCCGATGCCGTTGTCGATGACGTCGATGACGATGTCCTTGCCGTCGCGCTTGGCGCTGACGACGATGTTGCCGCGGTCTCCCGCCCTGCCCTCGGCAGCGGACGGCACCGCGCCAATGGCTTCGGTGGCGTTCTTGATGATATTGGTCAGCGCCTGCGAGATCAGCCGCCGGTCGATGCGCGCCGGGAGCTTTTCTTCGGGCAGCTCGACCTCGAAGTCGATGTCGGAATGGGCGACGCGGAGCAGGAAGACGACCTGGCGGACGGTGTCGGCCACGTCTTCCTCCGCCATCACCGCCTTCGGCATGCGGGCGAAGCGCGAGAACTCGTCGACCATGCGCTTGATATCGTCGACCTGGCGCACGATGGTGGTGGTGCACTGGTCGAACACGGTATCGTCCTCGGCGACGACCTTGCTGTATTTGCGGCGCAGCCGCTCCGCCGACAATTGGATCGGGGTCAGCGGATTCTTGATCTCGTGGGCGATGCGGCGGGCGATGTCGGCCCAGGCCGAAGTCCGCTGCGCCACCACCAGCTCGGTGATGTCGTCGATGGTGATGACATAGCCGTGATCGGCGTCGGGCGCTTGCTCGCTGGTCACGCGCACCGAGAAATTACGCTCCTGGTTGTCGCGCTTGAGCGTCACTTGGCGCTGCACCAGGCGCTGGCTGCCGTTGCGCGCGGCCTGGAAGATCTCGGCAAGCTCGGGGGCAACCTCGGTCAGCGGCCGCCGCAGCGCGTCGCTCGCGGTGCGCATGATCAGCCGCTCGGCGGAGCGGTTGAGCACGCTGACCTTGCCCTCGGCGTCGACGCCGATGACGCCGGCGCTGGCGCCGGCGAGCACGGCTTCGATGAAGCGGCGGCGGCTGTCCATGAGGTCGCGCGCCCGCACGATGTCCTCGTGCTGGGTGCGCAGCTCATGGGTCATCTTGTTGAAGGTCTCGCCGAGCCGGGCGAGATCGCCCTCATTGCGGTGCACCGGCACCTGGACCTGCAGATTGCCGGTCGACACCACGTTGGCGGCGCCGATCAGGCGCCGGATCGGAGCCACCAGGCGATTGGCAAAATCGAGCCCGATCCAGGCCGACGACAGCAGCACGATCAGCGCGATGATGGCGAACATCAGCGCGAACGCGGTCTGAATTCCGCGACGGCCGGCTTCGAGCGAGGTGTAGTCGTCGACGCTGTCCTGCGTGGCGCGCAACTGCTCGATCACGCGCGGATCGAGCAGGCCGCCGACGTAGAGATACATGTCGTCGTAGCCGTGCAGCTTGATCATCGCGGCGACGCCGTCGGGCGTCCAGAAAATCTCCGGCACCGTTTCATTGATCTTGCTGAGATCGATCCTGCTCAGCACGTCGGCTGTCGGCAGCGTCATCGGCTTCTGTGCGTTGGTGTCGACGCGGTCGATGATGGTGCCGTCGGCTTTCATGATGGCGGCAGAGAGGCCCTGCCCGGTTGCCTGCATGGTCAGGAACTTGCGGAATTTGTCGCGATCCTGGTCGAACAGCGGTTTGACGCGGCTGAGATCGATCGCCATCTCCAGGGTCGCGCCGTGGATCGCCTGCAGGTGCTCGTCGACATAGGCGTGGGCGACGATCTGCGATGCATTGACCATCGCCTGCGTGCGCGAGGAGAAATAACGGTCGAGCGCGCGGTCGAGCGTCGTGCTCGCCACCACCGCCACCAGCACGGTCGGCACCGCGGCGATGACGGCGAACAGGCCGACGATCTGGACGTGCAGCCGCGAGCCGGCATAGCCGCGCCGCCGGGCCCGGACCACGACCCAGACCTCCAGGCCGATGATGGCGAGCAGCAACGACCCGGTGATCACGTTGCCGAGCAGCAATCCCTTGACCACCAGGTCGACCGGCGCGATCGGGGTCAGGCCGGCGAGCACGAGGAACGTGGCCGTTGCCGACAACAGTGCCGCGCCAACCACGGCGGCGCCGAGCTTGCGCGATGCCACCGGCATCGGCGCTTCCGGAACCGCATTGATGGATGCCGGCGCCAGTTGTTCGACTGTCGTCATCGCACGCTTCGCCGCCGCGTTTTATGCACTGTGGACCCGGGGCTTCGACCGAAAAGACACGAATGGGAGCCCGGATAGCCGCCCCCTAGTGATGCTTTTATACAACATTGTTGCCCGATTGCGACAATTTCCGGGCGGGTTCTGTATTGAAAATTCCGCAGATCAGGGAGTTTGGCGCAGCGCCGGCACCGGGTTAGCCGCCGCTGCGATAGACCTGGATCTCGAGGTCGCGAATCTTTTTGCGCAAGGTATTGCGATTGACGCCGAGCAGGTCGGCGGCGCGGATTTGATTGCCGCGGGTCGCCGCCAGAGCCGCCGACAACAGCGGGCCTTCGACCTCGCGCAGGATGCGATGGTAGAGGCCGGGCGGCGGCAGGCTGTCATCGAAGCCGGAGAAATATTGCGCGAGATACCGTTCGACCGCGATCGAGAGATTGTCTTCGGTGCGGGCGGTCTCGCCCGCGCTCACCAGCGCGGGCTGCGCCAACTCGGTCTCGATCACCGCGGTGGTGATGGTCTCCTGCGGATAAAGCGCGGCGAGGCGGCGCGCCAGGTTTTCCAGTTCGCGCACGTTGCCGGGCCAGCGGTGTTTCTTCAGCCGGTCGAGCGCCGCCTGGTCGATCTGTTTCGGCGGCAGACCCTCGCGCTCGACCAGCGCGAAGAAGTGGCGGATCAGA
>JASHQO010000070.1 GCA_030039105.1 Xanthobacteraceae bacterium | reverse complement strand
CAAAATCCATTATCGCGCATGTACGAGTCCAACGGACCGGATGTGAAGATCAGGGGCAACGCCTCTCACATTGCCGAGAAATACCTGCAGCTAGCCCGCGATGCGCAAAGTGCCGGCGACCCCATTGCCGCCGAAAATTACTACCAGCACGCCGAGCATTATTTCCGATTGATTGCGGCGGCGCAGGAACATCTCCGCCAGACCCAGCCGGCCTACTATCAGCAGCAACCGCAGCAGGGCGGCGGCAATTTCGGCGACGACTCCTTTGATGACGGCGAAGGCGACCAGCCGTCGATCAGCGGCGAACCGTACGCGCCGCAGCAGCCGCCGTTCTATCCGCGCGAACCGCAGCAGCCGCAATACCAGCAACCGCAACATCAACAGCCGCATCAGCAACAGCCCCAGCACTTCCAGCCCCGGCAGCAGAATTTCGAGCCGAACGATGAGGACGTCGAGCGGCTGCCGTCGTTCATCACCGGCGGCCAGCCGCAGCCGGCGCCGCAGCAGATGCAGGGATCAAACGGACCGAACAATCAGAACGGCCAGAATGGCTACGACGGCTCGCCGGATCGCTTTCCGCTGCATCGGCGCCGCCGTCGGCATCGCGGACCGCGCGACCATTCCATGTCTGGCGATGGCGACGCGCCAACGCCGCCGAGCGGCCCGCAGATGGACGATTGACCGCGTTATGCCCGGCCTCGCGCCGGGCATAACGTTTCAAGCTTACGTGGATCGCAAAATACCGAGGCGGCCGGAACGCGACGCCGCCTCTTATAGCCCGCGCGGCGCCTTGGTGAGGCGCACCAGCAGCCAGATCGGAATCACGAGCACGGCGCCGAGCAGAAAGTACTGCCAGAGCCAGCGTACGGCATCAAAACCCATATTCCAGATGTGCCGGATGAGCCGCTCGACCGAGTCGAGGATGTTCCAAGGATCGAGCCCGATGGCGGCCAGGATCACGCCGACCAGGATCGACAGCAGGATCAGCCGGCCGATCACCGCAAGCGGCGGCCCACCGAAGAATCGCTGCACGTAATCGTGGGAATTATTTTGGGATTTCCGGGATTCCAGGGATTGTTGGCTCATCGCAATCTCCCGCTTGGCGTCAATTAGGAGCTTCTCCGCCGCTTCGCAAGCGGCGTCCGGATGACATTGCCTCGGCTTTGCAACTGGCGCTAAGTTGCGGGCGCCCAAACGCCGTTTTGGGCGATCCTTGAGGATATTTCATGACCCTGGTCGAGGACCGCGCCGCCACGCCCAAAGCCAATCTCAACGACGATATCGGCGAAGCGACGCGGCTTCGCCTGTACCGCATCCAGGTCGAAATTCGCGAAGCCGAACAGCGGGCGTTCGACCTGTTCCTGCAGAATCTGGTCAAGGGCACGAGCCATCTGTCGCTCGGCCAGGAAGCCGTCGCGGCCGGCTTTGCCGCCGCTATGAAGCCCGGCGACCTGTCGTTCTGTACCTATCGCGGCCATGCCCATACGCTGGCCCGCGGCGTGTCGATCGAAAAGGTCTTGGGCGAACTGATGCAGCGCGACAACGGCCTTATGCGCGGCAAGGGCGGCTCGATGCATCTGACCTCGGCCGACCATGGCGTCATGGGTTCCTACGCCATCATCGGCGCACACCTGCCGATCGCCTGCGGCGCCGCCTGGCGCGCTCAGTACAAGGGCACCAAGGATGTTGCGGTGTGTTTTTTTGGCGACGGCACAACCAATATCGGCGCGTTCCACGAGGCGCTCAATTTCGCCGCAGTGTGGAAGCTGCCGGTGATCTTCGTCTGCGAGAATAACCTCTACATGGAATACACGCCGATCAGTGACGTTACCGCGGTGCCGCATCCGGCGGCCGACCGCGCCGTGGCCTACGGACTGCCGCGTGTCGTCGTCGACGGCAACGACGCCGACGACGTATTCCGCGCGGCATCGACCGCGTACGAAAAGGCCCGCGCCGGCGGCGGACCATCGCTGATCGAGTGCATGACCTATCGCCATAGCGGCCATTCGCGCGCCGATCCGGCCAAATATCGCCCCGACGGCGAATTGGAAAAATGGAAGGAGCGCGATCCGATCAAGATCTATCGCGAGCGCCTTAGGCAATTCGGCATCGCCGACAGCGTCATTGCCGGCATCGATGCCGAGGTGAGAAAGCAAGTCGACGAGGCGACGGAAAAGTGCAAGGCGGCGCCGATGCCGCCGCTCGATATCCTCACCACCGATGTCTATGCCGACGGAGGTTGGGCATGGCGGAACTGACCTATCGCGACGCGGTGGCCCGCGGCATCGCTCAGGAGATGACGCGCGATCCGGATGTGGTCTTCCTCGGCGAAGACATCGCCAAGGCCGGCGGCGTGTTCAAGGCGACGGTCGGATTGTTCGAGCAGTTTGGCCCGCTGCGCGTGCGCGACACGCCGATCTCCGAGCAGGCGATCCTTGGCGCCGCTATGGGCGCGGCGATGACCGGGCTGAAGCCGATCGCCGAGATCATGTTCTCCGACTTTTTCGCGGTATGTTTCGACTACATCGCCAATGAATTCGCCAAGAGCCGGTACATGTCGAACGGCCAGCTTAAATGCCCGCTGGTGGTGCGCACCGGCAACGGCGCCGGCTCACGCTTCGGCGCGCAGCATTCGCAGAGCGTCGAGAACTGGTGCATGATGATTCCCGGGCTGAAGGTCGTGGCGCCGTCGAGCCCGCGCGACGTCGTCGGCCTGATGGCGGCGGCGGTACGCGATCCCGATCCGGTGATCTTCTTCGAGCATAAATCGCTCTACCCGACAAAAGGCGAAGTGCCCGACGGCGAGATCGTCGACGCGCTCGGCACGGCCAAGATCGTACGGCCCGGCAAGGACGCCACGATTCTGGCGCTGGCGCTGATGGTGCCGCGCGCGCTTGCGGCGGCCGAAACGCTGAAGACGGAACACGGCATCGACTGCGAGGTTGTCGACGTGCGTTCCCTGGTGCCGCTCGACACGCAGACCATTCTCGCCTCGGTGGCGCGCACCCATCGGCTGTTTACCGTGGAGGAAAATCCGCGGCTGTGCGGCTGGGGCGCGGAGATCGTCTCCATCGTCGCCGACGAGGCATTCTACGACCTCGACGGACCGGCGGTGCGAATCACCACTCCGCACATTCCGCTGCCAGCCGCCGACATTCTG
>JASHQO010000069.1 GCA_030039105.1 Xanthobacteraceae bacterium | reverse complement strand
CGGCTCGAGGTCGATCCGAACGGCACCGCCGAGATCGCCGAGATCAAGCCCGGCGCCGAACTGCCGACCGTCACCGAGATCGAGGCGCGGCTCGAGCGCATTCATCGGGAACGCGAGCGCCTCGGCGCGGTCAACCTGCTGGCCGAGCAGGAACTGCACGAGGTCGAGGAGCAGCACACCAAGCTGTGCAGCGAGCGCGACGACCTGCTCGAGGCGATCAAGCGGCTGCGCCAGGGCGTCCACAGCCTCAACAGCGAGGCGCGCGAGCGGCTGCTGGCCTCGTTCGCCACCGTCAACGAGAACTTCAAGAAGCTGTTCGGCGGATTGTTCGGCGGCGGCAGTGCCGAGCTGCAGCTAATCGAAAGCGACGACCCGCTGGAAGCCGGCCTCGAAATCATGGCCAAGCCGCCGGGCAAGCAGCATTCGACGCTGTCGCTGCTGTCCGGCGGCGAGCAGGCGCTGACCGCGCTGGCGCTGATCTTCGCCGTGTTTCTCACCACCCCGGCGCCGATCTGCGTATTGGACGAAGTGGACGCCCCGCTCGACGACTACAATGTCGAGCGCTTCTGCGACCTGCTCGACGAGATGACGCGCTCGACCGATACGCGCTTCGTCATCATCACCCACAATCCGATCACCATGGCGCGCATGAACCGCCTGTACGGCGTCACCATGGCCGAACTCGGCGTATCGCAGCTTGTGTCGGTCGACCTGGAAGGCGCGGTGAAGATGCGCGAGGCGAGCTGAGGAACTCGTTTCCCGGGCGCAGCGCTTAGCGGTGTGCCGCAGACCCCGGGATCGCCGCCCGCTCGGAGTTTGCCAAGGTCCCGGATCGGCGGTGCATCGCTTTCGTGCGGCACCGCGTCCGGGACATACGTTTTCAATTCCCCAACCTAAACAACCGCCGCGCGTTGTCGCGGCCGATCTTGCGCCGGTCGTTCTCGCTGATCGGACAGGCGTCGAACCAGATCGCGGCGTGGTCGACGTTCTCGAACGGCCAGTCGGTCGAGAACATGATGCGGTCGGCGCCGATTTCCAGCATGGCGTTGAGCAGCGCCGGCGTGTGGAAGTTGCCCGACGTGGTGATGTAGAAATTTTCGTGGAAATAATCGCTCAGCCGCTTCTTGGCCGGCCAACCGTGGCGGTTCTCGATCCAGGCATTGGCATTGTCGACCCGCCACATCGCGAACGGCAGGTTCTCGCCCATATGGCCGAGGATGATTTGCAGGCGCGGATGGGCGTCGAACAAGCCTGACGCCATCAGTCGCAACGCATGCACCGCGGTCTCGTGGCCAAACGCCCAGATCGGGCCGAGCAGCCACGGATGGCCCTGGTAAATCCGGGCGTCGCGCGGCAGCGGATTGCGCGGATGCAGATAGAACGGCGCCTCGAGCTTTTCCGCCATGGCCCAGAACGGCCGGTATTGCGGCAAATCGTAATAGGCCGCGGTCTCGGCATTGCCGACTTGGGAGAAGCCGTTCACCAGCGCGCCGCGGAAGCCCAGATCCTTGACGCAGCGTTCGAGCTCGCGCGTGGCGCCGTCGGCATCCTGCAGCGCCAGCGCCGCCAATCCCTGAAAGCGGTCGGGGCGCTTCGCCACCTGCTCGGCGAGAAAATCGTTGGCGCGCCGCGCGATCGCCGCGGCCCGTGCTGGATCGGGAATCGCCTGCACCGCCGGCGCGTTCAACGACAGCAGCATCATCTCGATGCCGTGCCTGTCCATTTCGGCGACGCGCCGCTCCTGGATGTCGAGCACGCGGCTTTTGACCTCCTGCCACACCCGCTCGGGAAAGTAGCCGTGGGAATCCTCCAGCGTCTCGGCAATGGCGAAGTGTTCCTCGAGCGCGATCTTGCCCTGCATGGCTCCTCCGGCGGCGCCGCCGGCCGCAGCCGGCGCGTTAAGCTTAACGATGCGTTTGGCGGCCGCTTGCGGCTGCCGTTACGCGCTTTGCCTTGTTGGCATGGTTCTGGCGAGAAAGCCACGTCACCGCCGTTGTTGTCTCAATTCGGGGCAACGCGAGACGCGCTACCGTCAGGACCGCGACAGGCCCGATGAACTCGCACACGAGCTACACGCTGGCATCGCGGCCGCAGACCGGCCGGTTCCTGCGCGCGCGCGCGGTGCTGTTGCGCGGCACCTTTGCGGCGACGGTGTTCCTCACCGACGTCGCGTTCATCGTCGCCATGGCGTGCCTCACCGGCATCGCCTATCACCTCGTCGCCCACGGCATTCCCGGCAATTTCACGCTGTTCATCCAGGTCGGCGTGCTCTCGGCCAGCATCTTCGCAGTCTCCAACCTGTTCCGCGGCGAATACCGGCTGCCGAATTTCTGCTCGTTCAAGCCGCATGCCGGCCGCACCATCCAATTGTGGAACGTCACGCTGATCTGCCTGCTGACGCTGGGCTTTTTGGCGCAGACCACGGTGGAATATTCGCGCGCCTGGATCGTGCTGTTCTACGTCGCGACGCTCGGCGGCCTCATCGCCTTGCGGTTTTTCATCGTGCGTATCACCGCGATGGCGCGCGCCGCCGGCATGATCTCGGCGCAGCGCATCTTCCTGATCGGCACCGGCTCGAGCGTCAACGCCTTCGTCAATCGCTACGAGCCGTGGGCGCACGGCATCAACATCGTCGGCTGCCGCTTCCTCACTCCGGTCGCCGCCACGGCGTCGGCGGAGACCCGCCATGCCATGCTCGGCAACGATTTTACCGAGGCGGTGGCGAGCGTGCGCAGCCTCGAGCCCGACGCCATCTTCCTGCTGCTGCCGTGGTCGCAGACCGAGATCATCGAGCGCTGCGCCGAGACGTTCATGACGCTGCCGGTCGAGATTCACATCGGCCCCGAGCAGATCCTGCACAAATTCGAGGAGGTCAAGCTTTCCAAGCTCGGCCCGCTGACCAGCCTGCAGCTCACGCGGCGGCCGCTGACGCGCTCGGAGATCGCGCTCAAGCGCGCCTTCGATCTGGTCGTCGCCGCGGCGGCGCTGATCGTGCTCACGCCGCTGCTCGTTGCCGCCGCCGCCGTGATCCGGCTCGACAGCGCCGGGCCGGTGTTCTTCCTGCAGCGCCGCTACGGCTTCAACCAGCAACCGTTCCGCATCATCAAATTCCGCACCATGCACACGCTCGACGACGGCCCGGTGATCGCGCAGGCGACCCGCGACGATCCGCGTTTTACCCGGGTCGGCCGTTTCCTGCGGCGCTGGAACATCGACGAGATTCCGCAGCTCTTCAACGTGCTCACCGGCGACATGTCGCTGGTCGGCCCGCGGCCGCTTGCGCTGTCCCACGACCAGGAATTCGGGCGCCGCATCTCGCTCTATGCGCGCCGCCACAACGTCAAGCCGGGCATTACCGGCTGGGCGCAGATCCGCGGCTTTCGCGGCGAGATCGACACCGAGGAGAAGATCCGCGGGCGCGTCGAGCACGACCTGTTCTATATCGACAACTGGTCGATGTTGCTCGACCTGCAGATCATCTTGCGCACGGTGTTTTCCGCGGCCGGCTACCGCAACGCTTATTGAAAGCGTTTGGTCCGTCGTCCTGAGCTGCGCGCGAAGCGAGCCTCGAAGGATGCACGGCCCTGGGCGCGGCATCCGGCGCGGCCGGCGCTGCGCGCGGGCACCTTGAGATGACGAGGATATTGCTGACGGAAAGCGGCTAACCCGTAAGCGTCGCGATCGCGACCACCGCGCCGGCGGTGACCAGCGCCGTCGACAGCCACAGCACGCCGACGAGGAGCCAGACCGGGCGCGGCTTGGGCGCGTTGTTGGTCGCCTCCTTGGTCCACGATTCGAGCGCGGGCTCGGCCCGGCGCAGCGCCGCGGTGGCGGCTTCGATATCGGCAATTTCGCGGGCGAGCTGATCGCGCACGGTCGGCGCGTCCTGCCGGTCGCGATCCGGCTGCAGCGCCGCCTCGGCGCGGGCGGCGTCCAGCGACACTATGTCAGCGTCCGTGCCGGCAGCGGCCAGCGAACTGACATGTTGTTTCAGCATGGCGCGTACCTATTTGTCCGCCTTGGGTTTACAACGGCGGCACGGTGGCTCGCGACTGGCATCCGCGACTAAGCTTAACGCGCTGAACGCGCCGCTGCCGCCGTGCGACTAAGCAGGCGCCGATATCCTCATCAGCGTCGGGGATTTGCGGCTATACCGTTGATTTGAAGGTCAAAACCCGGTTCGCCGCCCTGCCCTCCAGCCCCCGCGAAGGAGCCATCATGTCCACCTCCACCCTCATCGTGCTCGCCGTGATCGTGGTTTTCGTGATTTGGGCGATCTCGGTCTACAACGGCCTCGTCTCCATGCGGCAGCGGGTTAACCAGGCCTTCGCCGACATCGACGTGCAGCTCAAGCAGCGCCACGACCTGGTGCCCAACCTGGTCGAGACGGTAAAGGGTTATGCGGCGCACGAGCGCGGCACCCTCGACGAGGTGGTCAAGGCGCGCAACGCCGCGGTGTCGGCGCAAGGCCCGGCACAGCAGGCGGCGGCCGAGAATATGCTAAGCGGCGCGCTGCGCCAGTTGTTCGCGCTGTCGGAAGCCTATCCGGACCTCAAGGCCAACGCCAACTTCCAGCAATTGCAGGCCGAGCTGTCCGATCTCGAGAACAAGATCGCGGCGTCGCGGCGCTTCTTCAACAACGCGGTGCAGGAATACAACACCGGCATCCAGCGCTTTCCGGCGGCCCTGTTCGCGGCGTCGTTCGGTTTCTCGCAGAAGGATTATTTCGACCTCGGCGACGACCGCAAAGCGGTCGCCGATGCACCGCAGGTGAAGTTCTGACGCCGGCGCCGCGCGCGGTGGCTCGCCATGGCCGCTTACGGTCTCTATAGCCATATCCAGTCGAACCGCCGGCGTTCGATCGCGCTGCTCGTCGGCCTGTTCTTCCTCATCTATGTGCTGGTCTTCGCCGGCGCCTTGGCCGCCGCAGCGCTGATGAGCAACGCCGACATCGACACCATGCTGCAGCAGGCGTGGACCGCGCTCATTGCCGCGGCGCCATGGGCGACGCTCGGCACCGCGCTGTGGATCGCGATCGCCTATTACTTCCACCAGGACATGATCGACGCGCTGACCGGCGGCGAGGAAGTAAGCCGCGCGGCGCAGCCGCGGCTCTACAATATCCTGGAAAATCTCTGCATCTCGCGCGGCATCGCCATGCCGAAGCTCAAGGTGATGGACAGCGACGCGCTCAACGCCTTCGCCACCGGCATGAACGACAAGCAATACTCGATCACGGTGACGACCGGGCTGCTCAAGACGCTCGACGACGCCGAGATCGAGGCGGTGCTCGGCCACGAATTGACCCATATCCGCAACGGCGACGTGCGCATGATGGTGATCGCCGTCATCATCGCCGGCGTCGTCTCGTTCTTCGCCGAGCTGGTGTTTCGCCTGTGGTTCTATAACGGCTTGGGCTTCCGCGGCGGCCGCTCCGACGAGCGCCGCGGCGGCGGCGGCGCGGCCATCGCCATCCTGATCGCCATCGGCCTGCTGGTGCTCGCTTACGTGCTGTCGTTCGTCATCCGCCTGGCATTGTCGCGCTCGCGCGAATTCCTCGCCGACGCCGGCGCGGTCGAGCTGACCAAGAACCCGGACGCCATGATCTCGGCGTTGCGCAAGATCGAAGGCCGCGGCGAATTGCGCGGCGCCACCTCGGCGGTGATGGAAATGTGCATCGACAATCCGCGCGAGGGCTTTGGCGAATTGTTCGATACCCATCCGTCGGTCGACAGCCGGGTCGCGGCCTTGGTCAAGTTCGCCGGCGGTCACGATCCCGGCCCGCTGGCGCTGCCGCCGCTGGGCGAAGCCGACGGCCGGGCCGAGCCATTACCGCCGGGCGGCCCATGGGGCTCGGCCCAAGACGGACCGGGCGACGCCGCCGACAAGCCGGTCCAGCCATGGGGCGCGCCGCCGCCCGAGGGCGAAGGACCGGCAGCCGAGTCGTCCGACGCCGGGCCGTGGGGCTCGCACTCCGGCCGCACCGGCCGCGCGCCGCAATCGGGCCGCAATTAACCATATCCACGCGAAAATAAGCGTTGCACGCGGTGTTCTGCGCGGCGCGACCGGCGTGGAGGCTTCCAAACAGAGCCCGGCCTGTGTAAGACTCCGTTAACGGAAACTAACGGGCGTTCGGTGTTCGGCCCGGCGTTTTCCAGTGCAGCTTGCTGAGCCGGCCGCGGCGGCTCGGGGGATCGGAGACAATGGCCAAGCCAACAGTGGTCGTGGTGGGCGCCGACAAAGGCGGCGTCGGCAAGACGACGGTCGCCCGCACGCTGCTCGATTACTTCACGGCGCATCACGTGCCGACGCGCGCCTTCGACACCGAATCGCCGAAGGGCACGCTGAAACGCTTCCACCCCGACATCACCGACGTCGTCGACGTCACCTCGGTGCCCGACCAGATGCGCATCTTCGACACGCTATCGACCACCGACGCCAGCGTCACGGTGCTCGACGTGCGCGCCGGCCTGCTGTCGCCGACTTTGCGCTCGCTGCGCGACATCGGCTTCCTCGAGGCGGTCAAGAAAGGCCAGCTCACCTTCGTGGTGTTCCACATCCTCGGCTCCTCGATCGCCTCGCTCAACGAGATCGAGGACACCTCGGCCTTCACCGGCGACGCCAAGTATTTTCTGGTCAAGAACTACTTCAACAACACCACCTTCTTCGAGTGGGACCAGGCGACCCATTCGGCCTATTTCAAGCGCTTCAAGGACGCCGTCGAGATCACCATCCCGAAGCTCAACGAGATGGCCTACGAGCAGGTCGAGCTGGCGTCGGTGCCGTTCTTGACCTTCGTCGCCAACAAGAACCCGAAGGGCGACACCGCCAACTACTCGTTCGTGCTGCGCGGCTATGTCCGGCACTGGCTCGGCAATGTCTGGAGCGAGTACGACCGCATCAAGCTCAACGACGTCGTCGCGGCCGGCAACCCGGCGGCCGGCGGCCCGCGGGTGCAGGTGGTGCGCACCGCGCAGTAAAGTCGCCGCTGCCTTCCATCGCGGTTTGTTGCGGAGTAGGAAGGCAGACGTTTATCCATTCGCCATGGACCGTTTGCCGGCATGCCGCAGCAGGCGCCGCTTTACATCGTCGCTTCCCCTCGCCCGCGGGTCGGCAAGACGCTGATCGCGCGGCTCTTGATCGACTTCTTCCGCGACGACGGCCGCGCCGCGATCGGCTACGACCTCAATCCGCGCGAGCCGACCTTCACCTCCTACTTCCCGGACTCGGTCGCGACCGTCGATATCGCCGAAACCCGCGGCCAGATGGCGCTGTTCGACCGCCTGGTCGGCAAGACCGGCGCCACCACCATCATCGATCTCGGCTACGGCCAGTTCGAGACGTTCTTTGCGGTCATGATCGAGATCGGCTTCGAGCGGGAAGCGCGGCGCCGCGGCATCGAGCCGGTGGTGCTGTTCGTCACCGACAATTCGCCGGCCACGGTGCGCGCCTATGCCGACGTGCGAGGCCGCCTGGAGACGACGGCGTTCGTTCCGGTGCACAACGAATCGGTGTCGGTGATGTACGAGAAGGCGGATTTTCCGCCGAGCCGCGCCGAATACGGCCTGATCAGCATCCCGCGCCTGTCCGCGATCGTGCGCGGCGTGGTCGATCGGCCGAGCTTTTCGTTCGGCGCCTACATGACCGAGCGCCCCGGCGGCCCGACCGAGATCCACACCTGGATCGCCGGAATTTTTACCGAGTTCCGCGAGCTGGAGCTGCGGCTCCTTATGGGCAAGCTCAGCGCCAAGCTTGGTGGCATAGCGAGAGCGCGCGACGTCCGAAGCGCCGGTTAACGGCTGCGAACGACACCGGCATGCGACCGTCCGGGCGCCTTGCCACCCTTTCTGGTCTCTTCAGCGCAATGCCGTACGGTCAGCGAGCGCCGCCCCGGAGAGCAGTCGATCCAAAATCCGGCCTTCCAGCGCCGCGACGCCGGCCGAGCCGCGCTGGCGCGGGCGTGCCAGATCGACGCGGAGATCGACCGCGATCGCGCCGTCCTCGATCATGATGACACGGTCGGCAAGCGTGACCGCTTCGGCGACGTCATGGGTCACGAGCAGCGCCGTGAAGCCCTGGTCGAGCCAGACCCGCTCCATGAGCCTCTGCATGGCAATGCGGGTCAGCGCATCGAGCGCGCCGAGCGGTTCGTCCAACGCCAGAATTCTGGGCCCGCTGACCAGCGCCCGCGCCAGCGAGACGCGCTGTTTCTGACCGCCCGACAGCACCGCGGGCCAATCGTCGCGTTTGTCGGCGAGTTCGACGGCATCGAGCGTATCCAGCGCCCGCTGCCGCGCGCCCACCGCGCGCCGCTCGGCGCCGAGGCCGACTTCGACGTTCGCGATCACGCTCGCCCACGGCAACAGCCGCGGCTCCTGGAACATGACACGGGCCGCCCGCGGATCGCAGACACGCGCCGCGCCGTCGTCGAAGAAGAAACCGCCGCCGCTCGGCTGCTCCAGATTGAGCAAGAGCCGGAGCAACGTGCTCTTGCCGCAGCCGCTGCGGCCGACGATGGCGACGAATTCGCCGGCCGCGACGCGCAAATCTATGCCTCTGAGCACGGCGTTGCCGCCGAACGATTTCGACAGTCCGTCGATGGTGACGGCGAGGCCGTGCGGCGGCGCGGACGGTAGCGCCGCGGTCGCGGGAAATTCGACGGTTGGCGCGGCGCGGCGCAATGCGGTTGTGCTCATGGCGGGTCACGTCCTCTGAAACGCCGGATGCCACGACAGGCAAATGCGTTCGAGGATGCGCGCCACCGTGTCCGCCGCCTTGCCGAGCAGCGCGTAGATCACGATGCTGAGAACCACGACGTCGAGCAGCAGGAATTCGCGCGCCTGCATCGCCATGTAGCCGATGCCGGACGATGCCGCGATAGTTTCAGCGACGATCAGGGTCAGCCACATGATGCCGAGTCCGAAGCGGACGCCGACGAAGATCGACGGCAGCGCGCCGGGCAGCAGCACCCGCCAGAACAGCTCCGACGGGGTCATGCCATACGCGCGTCCCATTTCGATAAGCTGCGGATCGACGCTGCGGATGCCGTGTTGGGTGTCGATGTAGATCGGGAAGAACACGCCGAGCGCGACCAGGAAGATCTTCGCGGTCTCGTCGATGCCGAACCACAGGATGACCAGCGGGATCAGCGCCAGGTGCGGAACGTTGCGCACCATCTGCAAGGTGCCGTCGAAGACGTTCTCGCATCGCTTCGACAGGCCGTTGGCCAAGCCGAAAGCAAAGCCGATGCCGCCGCCGATGGCGAACCCGACCGCGGCGCGCCAGAAGCTGACCCACATATTGCGGGCCAGCTCGCCGCTGCGGGCGAGCCGCAATCCCGCTTCGGCGACGTCGCTTGGCGCCGGCAGTATCCGCGTCGACAACCAGCCGGCGGAAACCGCGATTTGCCACGCCGCGATCACGGCAAGCGGCACCAGCCATTGGGTCAGGCCGTCGAGGCGCCCCGCGCTGAAAGCCCGGCGTATCATGATTGCGCGGCCTGCCGTTGCTCGGGGCGCAAATCGTTGGCGATGGTTTCGCCGAACGGCCCGGTATTGACCGGAATGCCGGGATGCGTGCGATTGCGGTCCATCGGCAGCAGTGGAAAGACAAGCTCGGCAAAGCGGTACGCTTCTTCCAGGTGCGGATAGCCGGACAGGATGAACGTATCGATGCCGAGATCGACGTACTCCTTGATCCGCTCCGCAACCGTCGTCGGATCGCCGACCAGCGCCGTGCCGGCGCCACCGCGAACCAGGCCGACTCCGGCCCAGAGGTTGGGGCTGATTTCGAGCTTGTCGCGCCGGCCGCCGTGCAACGCCACCATGCGGCGTTGACCCTCGGAATCCATGCGGCGGAAAATCGCCTGCGCTTTTGCGATCGTGTCGTCGTCGAGATGGCTGATCAGCGCGTCGGCGGCTTGCCAAGCCGCCGCATCGGTCTCACGCACGATGACGTGAAGCCTGATGCCGAAGCTCACCTTGGCGTCGCGGCGTGCCGCGATGTGGCGCACGCGACTGATCTTGTCGGCGACTTGCGCCGGCGGCTCGCCCCAGGTCAGGTACTTGTCCACCCGGCCGATCGCCGTGGCGATGCCGGCATCCGACGATCCGCCGAAATAGAGCGGCGGCCCCGACGGCTGCGCCGGGAGGAACAGCAAGCGGCCATCCTCCACCGCGATGTGCTTGCCCTGCCGATTGACGACGCCGCCGCGGAGCAGCTCGCGATAGATATCGAGAAACTCGCGCGTCACTTCGTAACGTTCGTCGTGGTCGAGGAAGATGCCGTCGCCCTTGTTTTCGGTGGGATCGCCGCCGGTGACGACATTGATCAGAAGCCGTCCATTGGAGATCCGATCCAGCGTGGCGGTCATCCGCGCTGCAACGGTCGGCGACTGCAAGCCCGGTCGCACCGCGACCAGATAGCGCAAGCGCTCCGTCAGCGGCGCAAGCGCCGAAGCCACCACCCAGGAATCCTCGCAGCTCTTGCCGGTCGGCAACAGCACGCCGAAATAGCCGAGATCGTCGGCGGCCTGTGCGATCTGCCGGAGGTAGCCGAGGTTGATCGGCCGGGCGCCGGCCGACGTGCCAAGATAACGCCCGTCGCCGTGGGTCGGCAGGAACCAAAGGACGTTGGCCGATGACGGCGGCTGCGCGGTCATGAACCCGTTCTCCTCACGATGGCCGAAACCTCGACATGCTTCGGCACCAGGCCGAGGCTGAAGAACGTGTCGGCAATGGCTTGCTGGGCGGCGACGGTTTCCGCATCGAGCGGTCGGACGCCGTAGGTCTGGCGCCCAAGCGCGACTTCCAGCACCGGAGCGGGAATGCCGATGCCGGCGCTCAACTTCGCGGCCGCCGTCGCCGTGTTGGCTTCGGCCCAACGATCGGTTTCGGCGACCGCGTCGAGGACCCAGTCCACGGCCTGCGGACTGGCATCGGCAAAGGCCTTGCGCGCCAGATAAAATTGGTTGTTGGGAACGATGCCCGTGCCGTTGGCGAGCGTGCGCGCCGCGAGCGCGGCTTCCGCTGCAGCCTGATACGGATCCCAGATCACCCAGGCATCCACCAAGCCGCGCTCGAACGCGGCGCGGGCGTCGGCCGGGGCCAGGAACACCGGCTGAATGTCGGCGTAGCTGACGCCGGCTTGCTCCAGAAGCTTGACCAGAAGATAATGGACGTTCGAGCCCTTGTTGAGCGCGACCTTCTTGCCTTTCAGGTCGGCGATCGTCTTTATCGGGCTGTCCTTCGGCACCAGGATCGCTTCGCCTTTCGGCGCCGGCGGCTCGTGTGCGATGTAGACGAAGTCGGCCGCGGCGGCCTGCGCGAAAATCGGCGGCGTCTCCCCGGCTTGGCCGAAATCGATCGCGCCCGCGTTGAGCGCTTCGAGCAGCGGCGGACCGGACGGAAACTCGGTCCATTCGACGCCGTAGCCGAGCGGCGCAAGCTTCTTCTCGAGCGCGCCGGTGCTCTTCAGCAGAATGAAGTTGCCGTACTTCTGATAGCCGATCCGGATGACATGGTCCGCTGCGCTCGCCGGCTGCGGGAACGCATGAAGAAGAACCGCCAGCGCGCCAGCGAGCGACGCGCCACAGACGATCCGCCGAGACTTGTTCATGACGACCTCCAGATTGCCGCGGTTGTTCAGCCGCGCAGCGGTTTCAGGATTGGGATGCGGTCCACACCGCCTCGCGCACCGCGATGGCGCGCGGAATGAGACCGAGCTTGAAGAAGCGATCGGCCACGGCCTGCTGCGTCGCGATGATGTCGTCGGTGAGCCTGCCGATGACGAATGAGGAACGGCGCGCAGCGACGGTCTGTATCTCGACGTCGACGCCGGTGATCGCGGCCATCAGGCGTCCAACGTCGTCGCGGTGTGCTTCGGCCCAGGCCGCGGCGTTCTGCAGGATGCCGATGACGGCCGCCACCGTTCGCGGCGCCGCAGCGGCGAAGTCGCGATTGGCCAGATAAAACGAATTGGTTTTGCCGATCTCGCTGGCGTTGACCAGAATGCTGCCGCCGCCGCGCCTTTCGCCGATCGCAAAATAGGGGTCCCACACCGCCCATGCGTCGATGCTGTCATTGGCAAAAGCCGCAGCACCGTCGGGCGGGCTGAGGTAAACCGGCGTGATGTCGCCGTATCGCAGTCCGGCTTTCTCCAACGCCATCACCACCACGTTGTGCGCGCTGGAGCCCTTGGTGAATCCGATGCGCTTGCCCTTGAGATCGGCGAGCGCGCCTATGCCGCTCCTCGGTTTCACCAATATGCCTTGGCCGTTGGTGATCGGTTGACCGGCGACGTAAACGATCTTGGCGTCGGCAGCTTGCGCGAATATCGGCGGCGTGTCGCCGACCTGGCCGAAATCGATGCTGCCGGCATTCATGGCCTCGAGCATCGGCGGTCCCGCCGGAAAATCCGACCAGGCGATGGCGCTGCCGAGCGGTGCGAAGTGCTTCTCCAACAGCGCCTGCTGCCGCGCCACCACCAGCACGCCGTTTTTCTGATAGCCGATGCGAATCTGTTTCGGCTGCTGCGCACGCGCCGGCGCGGCAATCAAGCCGCCCAGCGCGGACGCGGCGCCTGCTGCAAGAAATTTACGGCGAGTGACCATCGCGGTGCCATCTCCAAAAACGGACAACGACGCTAAAAGGCCACGTGGTAGATGTCGATAGAATTGAAATGCAAAGATTCGCGGCGCGTGATTGTTTTGATCCTCCAAATTACATACGGACCCGATGGACGTTATTCGCGCGATTTAAATGCTCGCTTTCGCGACAGCCGCAGTCGCCGCCTCACGCAAAATCCGTTTCTTTGGAAAAATTTACTGGCGTCGTTTCTTCCAGCGCCGTGGCACCGGAGAGCAGGAACATCGAGCTAGCCGGGAGCTGGGCAAAAGAATCTTTTTTCTGATGAAACGCTGGGCGCGACCGCAAATTTGCCAGTGAGCTTAGGCGGATCGAGGGCTGGCCCCTGATGGTCGGTGGCGCGGATTGCGCCGGCAACGTCCACGCGCGCGTTCAACGCGCCTAATGCCCCTCGAAGCTGACCAGGGTGCGCACCGGCACGCCGAGCTTCCTGATCTTCTCGGCGCCGCCGAGGTCGGGCAGGTCGATGATGAAGCAGGCGGCCAGCACGTTGGCGCCGATCTGCTTCAGGAGCTTGACCGCGGCTTCGGCGGTGCCGCCGGTGGCGACGAGGTCGTCGACCAGGATGACGCGCTCGCCCTTGGCGATGGCGTCCTCGTGCATCTCCATCTCGTCGATGCCGTATTCCAGCGAATAGCCGATGCTGACGCGCTTGTAGGGCAGCTTGCCCTTCTTGCGGATCGGCACGAAGCCGGCCGACACC
>JASHQO010000068.1 GCA_030039105.1 Xanthobacteraceae bacterium | reverse complement strand
CGACCGCGACTTTGCCGTCGCGCGCATCGAGCCCGACGGCAACACGGCCCGGATGCGTCCGCGCCGCGTCCTTCACCAAGGCGGGATTGCGCACTGCGGCGGTGCCGATGATGACCCGCGTCACCCCTTTGCCGAGCCAGCCGTCGATCGTGGCGTGGTCGCGAATGCCGCCGCCGAGTTGCACCGGAATGTTTATCGCGGCCAGGATGCCTTCGACGGCGGCGGCATTGATCGGCTTGCCGGCAAAGGCGCCGTCGAGATCGACGATGTGGAGATATTCAAAACCTTGGCGCGCGAACGCGCCCGCCTGCGCCGCCGGGTCGCGGTTGAACACCGTCGCGCGCGCCATGTCGCCTTGCTGCAGGCGCACGGCGAGCCCTTCCTTGAGGTCGATGGCGGGAAACAGAATCACGGCACGAGACTTGGCGATCGGGGCTGGGACCGGGGCTGGGGACCGGGGCTTGGGATCAGGGCTTCCATTGCAGGAAATTCGCAATCAGCGCGAGGCCGAGTTTTTGGCTCTTCTCCGGATGGAATTGGGTGCCGAAAACGTTGTCCCGTGCCACGATGGCGGTGACCGCGCCGCCATAGTCGGCATCCGCCACCAGATCGCTGCGCTGCGCCGGATTGAGCTGATACGAGTGCACGAAATAGGCGTGGCGGCCCTGCGGGCCGAGCGTCAGCCCGTCGAGCATGGGATGAGGGCGCACGACATTGAGCGTGTTCCAGCCCATGTGCGGAATTTTCAAGCTCGGATCGCCGGGCACGATGCGATCGACCTCGCCCGGGATCCAGCCCAAGCCTTCGACGACCTCATATTCGCGGCCGCGCTCCGCCATTAGCTGCATGCCGACACAGATGCCGAAAAACGGCCGGCCTTTCCGGCGCACCGCTTCGTCCAGCGCCTCCACCATGCCGTCGACCGCATCGAGCCCGTGCCGGCAGTCGGCGAAGGCGCCGACGCCCGGCAGCACGATGCGGTCCGCGCCGGCTACGACCGCGGGATCGTCGGTCACCACGACCGGCTGGCCGCCGCCGCTTTCGTGCGCCGCGCGCTCGAATGCCTTGGCGGCCGAGTGCAGATTGCCGGAGCCATAATCGACGATCGCTACATTCATCGCGGCGCTCCCGGCTCGGGAAAAAGTCCGATTACGTCGGGCGCCTGCATCATTCGCGGTGCCGGCCTGGCGGGCGCAGCCGCGACCGATACCGCCGGTTGCGCGGCCGTGCGCTGCACCCAAGCGTCGAAAAAGCGCCGTTCGGCGTCCTCGAGATCGTCGCCGCTGACGACGCCGATATTCTTCCAGCCGCGCCGGCCAAGCGTAAAACGGCGCAGCGTGCCGGCTTCGAGCCCGACCAGGAGCGCAATCAGCAGGCCGATGAGAGTCCCGGTCAAAGCCGGCGCAGCACCGGACATGCGGATCAAAAGGCCAAGGCCGACGGCGATGGCGACGGCGACCGCGAACACCAGCCACATCCGGTGCCGCAGCATCCACAACGGCCCCAACAGGAAGGCCCAAAACGAGAAGCCATCGCGCACGAACGCGAAGCGCTCCGCGTCGGGCGCTGAGTCAAAATGCTGCGGCGGCTCGTGGACGGTGTACACCGACATCTCGTGAGCTCTCTTTCGGCCTCGCCCTTCAGGTAAGGCGAAGACCGCGACAATCAATTGCCGAGCGTGCCCTTGGTCGAAGGCACCTCGCCGGCGGCGCGCGGATCGATGGTCACGGCCGCCCGCAGCGCCCGCGCCAAAGCCTTGAAGCAGGATTCGGCAACATGATGGTCGTTGCCGCCATAGAGCGTAGCGACGTGAAGCGTCACGCCCGCGTTCATGGCGAAGGCCTGAAACCACTCCTGCACCAGCGCGGTGTCGAACGCGCCGATCTTGGCGCGCACGAAATCGACCTTGAACACCAGGAACGGGCGCCCGGAAATATCGATCGCCACGCGGGTCAGCGCCTCGTCCATCGGCAGATGCACGTCGGCATAGCGGGCGATGCCCTTCATGTCGCCGAGCGCCTGCTTGACCGCCTGGCCGAGCGCGATGCCGACGTCCTCGGCCGTGTGATGCTGGTCGATATGCAGGTCACCCCTGGCCTTGACGGTAAGGTCGATGCGCGAATGCCGAGCCAACAGATCGAGCATGTGATCGAGAAAGCCGATGCCGGTCGCGACCGCGGCGCGGCCTTCGCCGTCGAGGTCGACCGCGACCTCGACGGCGGTTTCCTTCGTGGTCCGCTTCACGGACGCCTTGCGCATGACACTCCCAGCGATCTGCCTCGTGAATTTGCGCGCCTTTTATCAGGGCTTGGCCCGCTGCGCCAATGTCCCGTTGGATTTGCATTGCCGCCGGCCAACTCCTAAATCTTCCCGGGAAGAGGCTTTTCCCGCCCATGCAATCGCCCGAATCCACCCTTTGGCACGGCACCACCATCCTCACCGTCCGCAAGGGCGGGGTGGTGGCCGTGGGCGGCGACGGCCAGGTCTCGATCGGCCAGACCATCGTCAAGGCCAATGCCAAAAAGGTGCGCCGGCTTGGCAAGGGCGACGTAATCGGCGGCTTTGCCGGCGCCACCGCCGACGCCTTCACCCTGTTCGAGCGGCTGGAGTCGAAGCTCGAGCAGTATCCCGGCCAGTTGACCCGCGCCGCGGTCGAACTGGCCAAGGACTGGCGCACCGATCGTTACCTGCGGCGCCTCGAGGCCATGATGATCGTCGCCGACAAGGACGTGTCGCTGGTGCTCACCGGCACCGGCGACGTGCTCGAGCCCGAGGCCGGCGTCGTCGGCATCGGCTCCGGCGGCAATTATGCGCTGGCGGCGGCGCGCGCGTTGATGGACGGGCCGCTCGACGCCGAAACGATCGTGCGCAAATCGCTCGATATCGCCGCCGACATCTGCGTCTATACCAACCGCAATGTCACCATCGAGACATTGAAGGGCGCCTGAGAAATGGCGCCGCGTTATCAGTTCCACGCCATGTCCACCGACGATTTGCCGCTGCTGCACACGGTACGCAACGCATGACCGACTTCTCGCCGCGCGAAATCGTCTCCGAGCTCGACCGCTTCATCGTCGGCCAGGCCGATGCCAAGCGCGCGGTGGCGATTGCGCTACGCAATCGCTGGCGCCGGCTACAGCTCGACGAGCGGCTGCGCGAGGAAGTGCTGCCGAAGAACATTCTGATGATCGGGCCGACCGGCGTCGGCAAGACCGAGATTTCCCGGCGCCTGGCAAAGCTCGCCGGCGCGCCATTTCTCAAGGTCGAGGCCACCAAATTCACCGAAGTCGGCTATGTCGGCCGCGACGTCGAGCAGATCGTGCGCGACCTGGTCGAAGTGGCGATCGCGCTGACGCGCGAGAGGAAGCGCAAGGACGTCCAGGCCCGCGCCCAGAAGGCGGCCGAAGACCGCGTGCTCGACGCGCTGGTCGGCGCCAATGCCAGCGCCACGACCAAGGAAGCGTTCCGCAAGAAGCTGCGCGCCAACGAGCTCGACGACAAGGAGATCGAGATCGAGGTGCAGGCGGCCGGCGGCGGCATGCCGCTGTTCGATATTCCGGGCATGCCTGGCGCACAGATGGGCGCGATCTCGATCGGCGACATCTTCGGCAAAATGGGCGGCAGCCGCACCAGGACGCGCCGCGTCACCGTGCACGATTCCTACGACGTCCTCATCAACGAAGAGTCCGACAAGCTGCTCGACACCGATCAGCTCACCCAGGAAGCGATCAGGACGGTCGAGAACAACGGCATCGTGTTCCTCGACGAGATCGACAAGATCTGCGGCCGCGAGGGGCGCGCCGGCGCCGACGTGTCGCGCGAGGGCGTCCAGCGCGACCTGCTGCCGCTGATCGAGGGCACAACGATCGCCACCAAGCACGGCTCGGTGAAGACCGACCACATCCTGTTCATCGCCTCCGGCGCTTTCCATATTTCCAAACCCTCGGATCTGCTGCCCGAGCTGCAGGGCCGGTTGCCGATCCGCGTCGAGTTGAAACCGCTGACCCGCGACGACTTCCGCCGCATCCTCACCGAGCCGGAGGCGTCATTGATCAAGCAATACATCGCGCTGATGGCGACCGAGGGCGTGTCGCTCGAATTCTCCGAGGATGCCATCGATGCCGTCGCCGATGTCGCGGTGGCGGTGAATTCGAGCGTGGAAAACATCGGCGCTCGCCGGCTGCAGACGGTGATGGAACGCGTGCTCGACGACGTCTCGTTCGCGGCGCCGGACCGCTCCGGCGAAACGGTGAAGGTCGACGCCGCCTACGTGCACAAGCACGTCGGCGACTTGGCGAAGAACGCCGATCTGAGCCGGTTCATCCTGTGACGGACCGTCCACTGCCGGCGCCGACCCGGTCAAAGTGACGCGTTCTTTCGCCTTGGTCCTGGCGAGCGTTCCCCGATAGGCTTGAGCGACTTCACCGGGAGTGCGGCCGTGCTCACACGCCGCCACTTGATAGCGTTCAGCGCTGCAGCGGCGTTTGCGCCGAATACGCGCGGCGTTGCCCGGGCCGCAGGCTGGCCCGATCGCCCGGTCCATCTCGTCGTGCCGATCGCGGCCGGAGGGCCGACCGACACCAATGCGCGGCTTCTTGCCGACCAGTCCTCGAAGATCTGGGGCCAACAGGTCGTCGTCGACAACAAAGGCGGCGCCGGCACCAATATCGGCAACGAATTCGTCGCTCGCTCCGACCCCGACGGCTACACCCTGCTCTATGGCACTTCGTCGCTGTCCGCCAATGGCGCGCTGTACCGGTCGCTCACCTACAATCCCGAGACGGATTTTGCGCCGGTATCGATGGTGGCGAAGTTTCCATTCTATATGTTCGTGCCGAATTCCTCGCCCGCCAAGACGGTCAAGGATTTCATCGCCAATGCCAACGCCCATGACGGCAAGCTCATCATGGGCTCGCCCGGCACCGGCAGCGGGCCGCATCTCGCCGAGGCATTGTTCATGGAAATGGCCAAGATCCACATGACGCACGCACCCTATCGCGGCGCCGCGCCGGCCTTCATCGACCTCATCCCGGGGCGTATCGACTGCTATTTCGGCAGCGGCGAGCTGCTGACCTATTCACGATCCGGCCAAGTCCGGGTGCTGGCATCGACCGGCGCGAAACGATCGCCGGCGACGCCGGAGGTGCCGACGATCGCCGAATCGGGCGTGCCGGGGTACGAAGTCGAGTCCTGGCAAGCCGTATTCGCGCCCGCCAAGACGCCGCCAGATATCGTGCAAACGATTCACGCCGGTATCGTCGAAGCCCTCGCCGATCCGACGATCGTCGCGAAGCTGGCGCGTACCGCCTATGCGGCGGAGAGCTCCTCGCCGGAAGCCTTGGGGCAGTTTCTGAAAGCCGACACCGAGAAGTGGCAGTCCGTCATCAAATCGGCCGGACTGAAGATCGATTAGCTCTTTGCCGGCTCGCGGCTGATCTCGCGGATCGTCTCCAACCACTTCTCGACCTGGGCGAGGACGCGTCCGTCGTCTGAGCCATCGCGCGTTGTTTTCGGCTTGGGCCGCGGGGTGGTGGCGGTCTCGGACATGACATACTCCGACTGACTGACCGGCATTCCGCCGAGGCAGCCGTTGTCGCAGATGACATTGACCGAATTCTTGCCCGCGATATGAAAATTCCGACGGGTACGGTTAACGGCGGCGCAGAGGATCAATGGAGCATGATCTTTTCGGAAAACCGG
>JASHQO010000067.1 GCA_030039105.1 Xanthobacteraceae bacterium | reverse complement strand
CGGGTTCTTCGGCAGGCCGGTGCCGATCATGCAATCGCGGGTCACGAGGTTTGCGAGCTTGCCTTCGCTCCAGCCTTCGGTGCCGGAGGGCTGCATCGGCAGCACGATGAAGCGGGTCTCGGCGGTGGAGTCCCAGACCCGGATGTCGGTGCCGGCCGGCAGCGTCACGCCGAAATCGGCGAGCACGCCGCGCGGATCGTTGACCGCGCGCGACCGATAGGGCGCCGACTTGTACCAGACCGGCGGCAGGCCGAGCACTTCCCACGGATAGCAGGAGCACAGCGTGCAGACGATCATGTTGTGAAGCTTCGGCGTGTTCTCGACGGCGATGAGATGATCGCCGACCCGGTTCATCAGACCGAGCGACAGCACCGCTTTGCTCGCGTCTTCGAGCAGCGCGCGCTTGAATGCCGGATCGCTCCAGGCCTTGGCCACGACTTTGGCGCCGTTATGCGGGCCGACCTTGGTCTCGTAGGCCTCGATGATGGCGTCGAGCGCCGCCGGATCGATATAGCCTTTTTCGGCCAGCACTGTTTCCAGCGCCCGCACGCGAAGCTGCATCTCCGAGAGCTCCGAGCCGTGGTCGTGGTCATGATCCTGGGTCATGCTCTGTCCTGTGGCGCGCTATCGTTGCGCTACCCTTGCGTTACCCATCCTTGGGCCGGCCATTATAGTGCGCGGGGAAGCCATGCGGAACACGGCCGAGCAATTTGCCGCTGCCATCGATCGCGCCATTGCCGCCATCGGCCGGGTTGCGGCGTGGTGCTGCCTCTACGTCGTGCTCGCCGAATTCGCCGTGGTGGTGCTGCGCTATGCGTTCGGCATGGGCTCGATCCGGCTGCAGGAATCGGTGCTGTATGCCCATGCCGCGCTGTTCCTGCTCGCCGCCGCCTGGACGCTGCAGGTCGATGGCCATGTGCGGGTCGATATTTTCTATGCCAACGCCGGCCGGCGCACACGCGCCGTCATCGACCTGGCCGGCGCGATTGTTCTCCTGCTTCCCGTCGCGATTGCCGTCGCGGTTCTGTCGTTGCCCTATGTCGAGCGCTCCTGGGCCATACTCGAGCGCTCGCGCGAGGCGAGCGGCTTGCCATTCGTCTATCTGCTCAAGACGCTGATTCCGCTGTTTGCGTTCCTCCTCGGCGCGCAGGGCGTCGCACAAGCGATCCGCGCCGCGCTGGTGCTGAGCGAGCCGCGCGGGCAGGGCGCTTCCTGATCATGGCCGAAGCGCTCGCCGTCGCGATGGTGGCCGCGGTCTGCGTCTTGCTGCTGGCCGGCTATCCGGTGGCGCTGACGCTGGCCGGCGTGTCGCTCGGCTTTGCGCTGCTCGGCTCGGCGGCGGGCGCTATGAACTTGGCGCTGCTCGGCGCTTTGCCGGAGCGCATCTTCGGCATCATGAGCAACGACGTGCTGCTCGCCATCCCGTTGTTCATCTTCATGGGCGTGATGCTGGAGCGCTCGCGCATCGCCGAGGATTTGCTGGAGACCATGGGCCGGCTGTTCGGCGCGGTGCCGGGCGGCTTGGGCTTTTCGGTGATCGCCGTCGGGGTGCTGCTTGCCGCCGCCAAGGGCGTGGTCGGCGCCACCGCGGTGACCATGGGCCTGATCGTGCTGCCGACCATGCTGCGCCACGGCTACGACAAGGCGCTGGCGGCAGGCACGGTGGCGGCCACCGCGACATTGGCGCAGATTTTTCCGCCGGCGACCGTGCTGGTGCTGCTCGGCGATCAGCTCAGCAACGCCTATCAGGCGGCGCAGTTGGCTCAGGGCAATTTCGCGCCGCAGACCGTTTCGGTCGCCGACCTGTTCGCCGGCGCCATCGTTCCCGGTCTCGTTCTGGTCGCGCTCTATCTGCTTTATCTGATCGGCATTGCGGTTCTCTTTCCGGAGAAATCGCCGGCCATTGTGCCGGACCCGGCCGCACCGCGCGGCTTCGCTCTGGCGCGCCGGCTGGTCGCGGCTTTGATCGCGCCGATTGCGCTGATCCTTGCCGTGCTCGGCTCGATCCTCGGCGGCGTCGCGACGCCGACGGAAGCCGCGTCGGTCGGCGCCGTAGGCGCGATCTTGCTGGCCATGCTGCGATCGGGGACGAAGAGCCTGCTCATGCCGGTAATGCTGCGCACAACCCAGATCACCGGCATGATCTTTCTGATCCTGATTGGCGCGACAGTCTTCAGCCTGGTGTTCCGCGGCCTCGGCGGCGATGCCATGGTGGAGCGGGCGCTGACCGATCTGCCGGGAGGCGTCGCCGGCGCGACGCTCGCGGTCATGGCGGCGCTGTTCCTGCTCGGCTTCGTTATGGATGCGTTCGAGATCATTTTCGTCGTGGTGCCGATCGTGGCGCCGGTGCTGCTGAAAATGCCGGGCGTCAGTCCGGTCTGGCTCGGCGTCATGATGGCAGTCAACCTGCAGACGTCCTATATGCATCCGCCGCTCGGCCCGACCCTATTCTACCTGCGCGGCGTTGCGCCGCCGGAGATCACCACCCGGCACATCTACCTCGGCATCATTCCCTACGTGCTGATCCAGCTCGTCATGTTGGTCGCGCTCTGGTCCGCTCCGGCGCTGGCGACGTGGCTGCCGCGCCAGCTTTACGGCCCATGAAGGACCGACGAGCCTTTGCGCTTGCGTTCATGATGGTTTCGCGCAAAGGTGGTACGGCCCTTTTTGCCTCCTCAAATGCCAGTGCGCGTCGATGAGCAAAAATATTGTCGTTTGTTGCGATGGTACGGGCAACCAGGTCGATGAGGGCAATCTCTCGAATGTCCTCAAGCTGTTTCAGATCATGCGCAAGAGCGCGACGCAACGCGTCTACTACAATCCGGGCATCGGCACCATCGGCACCGACGATGCCTGGAGCAAGCTGAAGCAGAACGCCAAGGGCGTCTTCGGGCTGGCGACGGGCTATGGCCTGGATGGCGATATCATCGATGCCTACACCTACATCGCCGAGCATTATCAGGACGGCGACTCCATCTTCTTATTCGGATTTAGTCGCGGCGCCTACACGATCCGCGCGCTGGCCGGATTCATTCATATGGTCGGGCTATTGTCGCCCGATCAGGCCAATATCGTCGATTACGCCCTGACTGCGTACAAGCGATCGAGTGAGCAGAACAATCTGCATATCGCCTGGGATTTTGGCCGCATCACCGGCGCCCGGCCGGTCACGATCAAATTCCTCGGCGTCTGGGAGACCGTGGCGTCGATCATCGTGCCGCGACGGGACCGCCTCATTCCGTCGCTGCAGACATTGCCGTACACGTTCAGGAATCCGAGCGT
>JASHQO010000066.1 GCA_030039105.1 Xanthobacteraceae bacterium | reverse complement strand
AGCGAAGAGCGTCTTGCCTTTGGCGTGGGTGATGAAATCGGCGAGCAGGTTATCGAAGTGCTGTTTGCTCAGCTTGCGGTTGCCGTCCCACCATACGCTGTTCTCGGTCAGGGCATCGACAACGGTGTGTTTGTCTTTCGGGCTGCGGCCGGTGTGGTGGCCGGTCACGGCGCAGAACGCGCCGCCCTGGACCAATGAGCCTTCGCGGTTGGCGACGGCGTGCTCGATCAAGCACGTGTCGGGCAAATTCCAGTGGACGCCGGCAAGGTCTTTGAACCCGAATGTATCGGCACCATGGGTGCCGTTGCGCGTACCCGTTTCCTTCACCTAAGCCTCCGCCTCACTCCGCCTTACGGCGCGTCTTGCTTACTGCGCGTCTTGGCCCACTCAATCAATTGGCGTAGCTGCCGTCTGCGCCCGAGCCGGCCATCGACTTGGCATCGTTGAATGTTAACTCGCCCGACGGCGAGCGTGCGACCCTATATCGGCCGAATCAGCATCTGCCAAGATCAAGTCCGGCTCAAGGCTAACCGGCCGGCGCTGCCTACGTTCCCGTGCTGCAGCGCAGCGAAATTCCGTCATCTTACTAATAGAAACTGCCGTCTTGCCGATAGACAAAGCCCTCGGCGGACGATGGCAGCGCGTTCAGCCGTCGCGCGCTTTGGCGGCTAAATCCACCACCGCTTTGCGCAATTGCTCGGCGCTGGTGACGCGCGCCGCAAACGGCAACCGCAGCGTCGTATCGCCGCGCGCCAGATCGAGGCCCTCCGGGTCGAGCCCGGTCAGCCGCCAGGCGCCGTCCTCGGCGCCGAGAAGTTTTGTCGCGTAGAGCCGCACCGCTTCGGCGTGGTCGTCGTTCATATGGCCGACCGCGCCAACCTCGGCCGCCACCAGACCCTCGGCGCCCGCAACATCGGTCATCACGTCGGCGGCTTTCAGATCGGCGGCGCGGGCAAAGCCGCCGTTGAGATGGGCCGATACCGCGTTGAGACGCCAGAACGAGAAGTCGCCAAACCCGGCGTAAAGCTCCGACTTCGGATGACGGGCGAGAAAGCGCCGCCGGATACGCGGCTCGTGCGGGTCGTCGCGCGCGATCTGCACGAATCGTCCCAACAACGTCAGGCGCGGATGGGCGAGCGGATCGCCTTTGCCGGTCGACGCGAGCAGCAGCGAGGCGCGGCCGTCAACCTCGAGATTGGCGGTGTGGGTGGAGAGCCGGGAGACCAGGATCAACGGCGAACCGTCGACGTCGGTGGCGACGTTAACCAAGGATGCGAAGGGATGGCCGGTATTGCGGTCAAGGGTCGCGAGCGTCCCCGCCCGGGTTGCCCGCAGCAGGCTCTTGGCCACTGCTTTTGGATCGAAATCCGCCGCCGGGGCGTTCTCAGGCAGGCGGTTCGGCATAGCGCCTGGCAAGGCGGCCGGCTCGGGACCGCCGGCGTCGGCTTCGGCCATGGTTAGTCCTTTTCGGTTCCTTACCTATGTCATTCCATCTGTCAGCAATTGCCCCGTTTTCGCCTTGTCTAATCACACTTTCGCCCCCACATGGGGTTTGAAAGGCACTCTGGGGCCGGGCTGGTGATGCTGCGGCCGACTCATGCTAGAAGGCCGCCATGCCGACAATCGCTCTGGTGGACGATGACCGCAATATCCTCACCTCGGTGTCCATTGCGCTAGAGGCTGAAGGCTATCGCATCACGACCTATACCGACGGCGCCTCGGCGCTCGACGGCTTCAAGTCGACGCTGCCCGACCTTGCCATCCTCGACATCAAGATGCCGCGCATGGATGGCATGGAGACGTTGCGGCGGCTGCGGCAAAAGTCCGACCTGCCGGTGATCTTCCTCACCTCGAAGGACGAGGAGATCGACGAATTGTTCGGCCTGAAAATGGGCGCCGACGACTTCATCCGGAAGCCGTTCTCGCAGCGCCTTCTGGTCGAGCGGGTGAAAGCGGTGCTGCGCCGCGTTTCGCCGAAGGACGGCGCGGCTCCGAAAGAGGCCGACAGCAAGGTGCTGGAGCGCGGGCTGCTGCGCATGGATCCGGAGCGCCACACCTGCACCTGGAAGAACGAGCCGGTGACGCTCACGGTCACCGAGTTTCTGATCCTGCAAGCGCTGGCCAGCCGGCCGGGCGTGGTGAAGAGCCGCAATGCCCTGATGGATGCGGCTTATGACGATCAAGTCTATGTCGACGACCGGACCATCGACAGCCACATCAAGCGGCTGCGCAAGAAGTTCAAGGCGAGCGACGACGAATTCGATATGATCGAGACGCTGTACGGCGTGGGCTATCGTTTCAAAGAATAACGCGCGGCCCTTCGCGCGATCAGGCCATGGAATGCCGGAACCGGGGAACCATGGCCCCCCCTGACTGGGCGGCTGACGTGCGGTAGTAATTGGAGCCCGGTCTCCTCCGCCGGAGGGACTGGCCGCAACCCCGGCAGACGACGTGCTTGACGTAACCACAAAGACCGCAGCGACCGAGGCCGAGGTCCTGACCTCGACCGAGGCCGAAGCGCGCCCTGAAGCCGACGGTCGCGGCGAGGCGCCGCCGCGCCGGCGCCGGCGCGGCATCCGCCGGTTCGGCAACTGGCTGCGCCGGGCCTTTCATTTCTTCGTGGCGCAGAGCTCGTCGAGCGTCACCCGCCGCATCGTCACGCTGAACGTCTTCGGCCTGCTCGCGCTGTCGGTCGGCATTCTTTATCTGTCGCAATTCCGCGCCGGCCTGATCGACGCGCGCGTGCAGAGCTTGCTGGTGCAAGGCCAGATCATCGCCGGCGCGATCGCAGCCTCGGCGACGGTCGAGACCGATTCCTCGATCACCATCAATCCGGACACGCTGCTCAACCTGCAGCCCGGCCAAAGCTACGGCCCGTCCGAGGACGCACTCTACGGCATCGACTTTCCGATCAATCCCGAGCGCGTCGCGCCGATCTTGCGCCGCCTGATCTCGCCGACCAAGACGCGGGCGCGGATCTACGATCGCGACGGCGTGCTGCTGGTCGACAGCCGCAATTTGTTCGGCCGCGGCGACGTGCTGCGCTTCGATCTGCCGCCGCCGACGGCGGAAAAGCCCGGCATATTCGAGCGTTCCTGGCTCGCGGTGCGGCGCTGGATGGGTCGCGGCGACCTGCCGCTCTACCGCGAGCTCAACGCCGAAAACGGCAAGGGCTATCCCGAGGTCGAGCAGTCGTTGAACGGCCAGGACTCCAGCATGGTGCGCATCAACGACCGCGGCGACGTCATCGTCTCGGTCGCGGTGCCGGTGCAGCGCTTCCGCGCCGTGCGCGGCGCGCTGATGCTGTCGACCCAAGGCGCGGACATCGACGACATGGTGGAGGCCGAGCGGCTCGCCATTCTGAAAGTCTTTCTGGTCGCGGCCGGCGTCATGATCGTGCTGTCGATCCTGCTCGCCGGCACGATCGCCGAGCCGGTGCGGCGGCTGGCCGACGCCGCAGAGAGCGTGCGCCGCCGCATTCAGTCGCGCGTGGAAATTCCCGATTTCAGCCGCCGCCGCGACGAAATCGGCCATCTTTCCGGCGCCTTCCGCGACATGACCAACGCGCTCTATAGCCGCATCGAGGCGATCGAAAGCTTTGCCGCCGACGTCGCCCACGAGCTGAAAAATCCGCTCACCTCGTTGCGCTCGGCGGTAGAGACGCTGCCGCTCGCCAAAACCGACGACAGCCGGGCGCGGCTCCTGAACATCATCCAGCACGACGTCAAGCGGCTCGACCGGCTGATCTCGGATATTTCCGACGCCAGCCGGCTCGATGCCGAGCTGCAGCGCCAGGAAGCGGCGCCGGTCGATTTCGCCAAGCTCCTCAACACGCTGGTCGCCGTTGCCAACGAAGTGAAACGCGACGACGGCGTCAACGTCACGCTGCGCTTCGAAGGCGGCAGCGGTCGCGCCTTCCTGGCGCCGGGGCACGATTCGCGACTCGGCCAGATCGTCGACAATCTGATCGAGAACGCGCGCTCGTTCTCGCCGCCGGACGGCACGGTGCGGGTCACCTGCCGGCGGCTCAAGAGCCATATCGAGATCCTCGTCGACGACGACGGCCCGGGCGTGCGTCCCGACGCCGTCGAGAAGATCTTCGAGCGGTTCTACACCGATCGCCCGCACCAGGGCTTTGGCCAGAATTCCGGCCTCGGCCTTTCGATCTCCAAGCAAATCGTCGAAGCCCACGGCGGCACCATCCGGGTCGAGAACCGCCTCGGCGCGGCCGGCACGGCAAAAGTTCTGGGCGCGCGCTTCATCGTGCGCCTGCCGGCGATGTGATGGCGGCGCCTGTCCCGTTCATTCCCGCGCAAGCGGGAATCCAGGCAGAGAGCTCATTGCTGCGGCGGAGATTCCGGGTCGCCGCTTGTGCCGGGACGAGCGAATGAGTTCGACGACCGTGCACGCCTCGGCGGTGCTCGCGGGCGCCCGCGCGGTTTTGATCCGCGGCCCGTCCGGCGCCGGCAAATCGCGCCTCGCGCTCGATCTGATCGAGGCGGCGCAGCAGGCGGGACCTTTGCGATTTGCCAGACTGGTTGGCGACGACCGGGTTTACCTCGAGCCGGTCCATGACCGGCTCGTGGTGCGTCCGGCGCAAGCCCTGGCCGGCCTGATCGAGGTTCGCGGGGTCGGCATCCGCCACTTGCCCTACGAGCCGAGTGCCGTCGTCGGCCTGGTGGTCGACCTTGCGGCCCCCGACGCCGAGCGCCTGCCGGATGCCGACAGGCAATACGCCGCTATCGGAGGGCTCAAATTACCGCGACTTGCGGTCGCGGCGACCCAGCAGGCCTTGCCGGCGGTGCTGGCAGTCCTCACGTCAGGCCGGTCCGAGGGCGCCGTTTTGGCGCCTGAGCCCATGACCAGGATCAAGGCCTGATCGAGACGGCCGCCGGGCCAGATTTGGTTGGAGATTGGTTAACCTTAACGCCTCTAAACTTGGCGGCGCTTCATCGCCCAGTGTTTCCGGGGCCTATTCGACTTTCGGCTAGTGCAATGCAACAAGCGCCGAAAATCAGCGAGAATGCCCCTTGCGCTGGGGCTTTGGATGGTCAAGATGGGCACCCTTTCGTGCGGTGCACCCGGGACGCGCCCGCGGGGAGTTCCATGATCGGTGTAGTGCTGGTGACCCACGGGCGACTTGCTGTCGAGTTCCGCTCAGCCTTGGAGCACGTGGTCGGCCCCCAGGGCCAGATCGAGGCAGTCACCATCGGCCCCGACGACGACGTCGAGGAACGCCGCAAGGACATCATCGAGGCGGTCAAGCGGGTCGATAGCGGCGATGGCGTCGCCATCCTGACCGATATGTTCGGCGGCACGCCGTCGAACCTCGCGATCTCGGTGATGAGCCGGCCGAAGGTGGAAGTCTTGGCCGGCATCAATCTGCCGATGCTGGTCAAGCTCGCCAAGGTGCGCGACGAGTGCCCGCTGACCGAAGCCGTCGCCGCCGCCCAGGAAGCCGGGCGCAAATACGTCACCATCGCCAGCCGGGTACTCAACGGC
>JASHQO010000065.1 GCA_030039105.1 Xanthobacteraceae bacterium | reverse complement strand
GTCGATCTGGGCGATTTCGGTGATCATGGTTTCGGCTCCCTGTTGGCGGCAGCGTAGCCCGGATCGCGCGGCGGTGAAATCGCCGTTGCGGGCGGGCCTATCGGCTGTGCGAAGGGTGACGGCGGAGCCGTCAACATGGTCCTCGGGGCTCAATGTCCCTGTTCGCCCAGCGCGGCGTCGACCTTGTCGTAATTCTTGATGACGAGGTCGATGTTGCCCTTGTTCTGAACCTCGGGCTCCTTGGCCTTGAGCGCCATGTCGAGATTGGCAAGCGCCTGCTTCTTGTCTGCGGCGGACATCTGCTTGTTGGCCTTCACCTGGTCGATCTGCTGCTTCAGCGCCGCATCGGAGCCGATATATTTCTTGGTTTGCGGATCGATGCCGTCCATCACCAGGCTGATATTGCCGACCACGGTGTTGTAGTCGTCGTAGCCGGCAAAGCCGTGCTTCTTGGCAACGCCGTCGAGCTGGGAAATCGCTTTGGCATTCGGCGGCGCATTTTGTGGCAGCTTCTGGGTGATGGCGTCGATGTCTTTCGCCGAAGCGACCACGTTGTCGATCTGCGCCTGGGTCAGCGCGATCTGCTTGAGCTGCGGCGGCGGACCGCCGGCCTGCGCCAGCGCCTGATGCAGCGGCAGGGTGCCGAATGCGGCGGCCAGGCAGGCAATGCTCGACGCGGCGAGGATGAAACGGAAGAACCGACGCATGGGAAGCTCCTTGTGATGAGGGGCGATTGTAGGACAGGACTGCGTAGAAATTCCGACGACGAATGACCGGCGGTAACGAGCGTTCAGCCGCTCTAAGCTCTTGGGTTGTGCCCGTTCCCGGCGATTGCGCATCGACTGCGCACAAAGCGCCGGCAGCGTATCCGATTTAGCGGCCCGTTGCCATGTCCGTCGCCATGTCCGTTGCCGTGTCCATTGCGATGTCCGTTGCGATGTCCAACGCGAATTTATCGGCCGGCGGATCAGCCAAGCGGCGCGCCGAGGACGCGAAACAGCGCCGGGCCGGCGATCAAAAACGCCAGCAGCGCGGCGCGCCAGCGCGGCGCTGTCACCGCGGCGAGCAGCGATAATCCGGCCAGCGGCACCACGGCGGCGAGCGGCAGGTAGTAGCGCGGATAGGCGTCCATCAGCCAGCCGGTGGCGAGGTGGCGGCCGTAGCTGTAGCCGAGGTGGATCGCGAAGGTCGCGGCGATTGCCAGCGTGCCGGCGATGACGACGACGTCGAGCGCGGTTTCCTCGCCGCGCCGCAGCCGGTGCAGCGACAACGCGATGCCGGCGAGCGCGCACAGCACCGCCGCGGCCGGAATCGCCAGCATGGCAAATTGAAAGGCGTTGCGGTCGGCAAGCGCCGGCATCCAATCGGCGATGAAGGCGGCGACGAAATAGACCGCGTAAGCGGCGAACGGCTGGCGCGGCAGGTCGGCCCAGCCGGCGGCGCGGGCGCCGTCGGCGAGCAGCGCGAGCTGTGCCGGCGTTTGCGGCGTCGGGCTGCCGTATTGCGCGATATAGATAAGGTATGGCGCCGCGGCGACGGCGAACGCGACGGCGGCGGGAACGAGCAAAATCCAACGCAGCCGTCGGCGCCACAGCAGATAGGCGATGACGGCGCCGACCATGGGACCGGTCAGCAGAAGTCCGGTGAGCTTGGCCCAGCTTGCGATGATGACGCCGAGCAAGGCGGTGCAAAACCAAATGCCCCGCGAGCGAGGCTTGGCGACGAGCTGCCAGGCGCCGAGCGTCGCCACGGCGCCGCCGAGGAACGCGAGGTTGTCGTTGTTGACCGCGCCGGCGAGCGGCGCCAGCACCGGAATGCAGGCGAGCGGCACGGCGAAGGCGTAGAATTCGAAGCGCGGCCAGCGCGCCGCGAGCGCCAAGCCGAGCAGCGCGGCAAAGGCCGCCGCAGCGATGGCGACGTCGATCAGGCGGTGCGCCAACAGCGCCTGCGGCCGGCCTTCGAGTTTCGGGCCGACCACCGCCAACAGGTCGTAGAACAGCGGCGGATGGTTGAGGTAGCTGGCTGCGCCGGTGAACGCAAAACCGTGCGGATCGAGCAGGCGAAGCGCGTTCAGATCCGGCCAGGCGTCGCCGCTCGCCTGAATCTGCGCCACATAGGAGACATGCGCGACTTCATCGAAACCTTGGGTAACGTCCTTGCGGACCGCGCTTAATGCCGCGGAGAGAACAAACAAGCCGAGGATGACCGCGGCGACGAAAAAATTTGTCGTCGCGGGGGCGGTGGCGGCCAGGCCGGGCGCGTAGGTCGAGGTGCTGGACACGACCGACACACATGCATGCGCAGGGGTTAAATAATCGCTAGGCAATGGCTAGATTGAAGCTTCTCCGAATCCTCCCGACGTAAAGGCTTGTCATGATCGACGTACATTACTGGACCACGCCGAACGGCCACAAAATCACGATTTTCCTCGAAGAAACCGGGCTCGAATACAAGCTGATCCCGGTCAATATCGGCAAGGGCGAGCAGTTCAAGGCGGAATTTCTGGCGGTGTCGCCGAACAACCGCATTCCCGCCATCGTCGATCGCGAGCCGAACGGCGGCGGCGCGCCGGTCTCGGTGTTCGAGTCCGGCGCGATCCTGCTCTATCTCGCCGACAAGACCGGCAAATTCGTCGGCCACGATCTGCGCAGCCGCACCGAGGCGATCCAGTGGCTGTTCTGGCAGATGGGCGGCCTCGGCCCGATGGCCGGCCAGAACAATCACTTCAGCAATTACGCGATGGAGAAGCTGCCCTACGCCATGGACCGCTACCGCAACGAAGTGAACCGGCTCTACGGCGTCATGAACAAGCGTCTTGCCGACCGGCCCTATCTCGGCGGCGAATACTCGATCGCCGACATGGCCTGCTATCCGTGGATCGTGCCGTGGCAGCGCCAGGGCCAGAACATCGACGACTTCCCGAACCTCAAGCGCTGGTTCGAGGCGATCAAGGCGCGGCCGGCGGTGGTCAAGGCTTACGAATGGACGCCGAAGATCAATCCCAACCAGGGCGGTATCCGCACCGCGGAGGAACGCGCCATCCTGTTCGGCCAGACCGCGCAGTCGGTCGCGGCTGCCGCGGGGAAGGCCTGATCAGAAAGTCAGCGGACAAGGATCCGTCATCCTGAGGTGCGAGCGAAGCGA
>JASHQO010000064.1 GCA_030039105.1 Xanthobacteraceae bacterium | reverse complement strand
CCGCGCGCGGCGCCGGCCGCATCGCCGCCGAATTCGATCTGCATTACGAGCAATATCGCTAGACCGCCGGACGACAACGCCAACACGGCGCGCCCCGGCGCCGATCCGCCGCGCGATTAGGATTAACGATTCACGAAGATTGCCGAAACGCCGGCGCGCCCGATAGACGCGAGCGCCATCAGGCACTTATACCTTCGGCGGCGTCGCGTATTCGGACCATCATGACCCAGTCACACCAGCGCTCCGGATTGCCGGCGGCGGACGACTTCACAGTGCCGACCGCGCTGTCGCGCACCGCCGGAGTCGGTCTCGGTCCGTACCGGACGGTCGCCGGCAAGCTGACGCGGTTTCTCGCCCGCAACCTGCCGATGAAGAAGCTGGCCTTGGGCCATAGGCGGCCCCTGGTCTCGTTCACGTTCGACGACGCGGCGACGTCGGCCTGCACCACCGGCGCGTTGCTGCTCGAACAGCACCAGGTGCGCGGCACCTTCTATATCTCCGGCGGCAAGTGCGGCCGGCCCAGCCCGACCGGCCGGCTCGCCACCACCGATCAAGTGGAAGCGCTTTTCGCCAAAGGCCACGAGATCGGCTGCCACACATTTTCGCACATGCGCGTGGTCGGCACCGATCGCGGCGTGCTCGACAACGACCTCGATCGCAATCGCGCGTTCCTGCAGGGCTTCCTGGGCGATATTGCGATCAGCAACTTCGCCTATCCGTACGGCGACATATCGTTCAAGTCCAAGTGGCATCTCGGCGCGCGTTACGATTCCTGCCGCGCGATGACCCCCGGCGTGAATGCCGGCACCGCCGATCTCGGCGCCTTGAAATGCAACGCGCTCGAACAGATCAAGATCGATCGATCGCAGATCTCGCGGCTCATTGCCGAGACCGTGCGCCGCAACGGCTGGCTCATGTTTGCCAGCCACGACGTCAGCGTCACGCCGAGCCCCTACGGCGTTTGCCCCGAGCTGCTGGCTTTCGCGTTGCGCAACGCGCTCACGGCCGGATGCCAGGTAGTCCCGGTCGCGCAGGCGCTTCGCCTTGCCCACGGCACCGCGGCGAACGGATAGGCCTGAGATGAGCGCGACCGCCCTGATCACGCCGACCTATTCGCACGACCTGGAGCGCTGCACGCTGCTGTGCGAGAGCGTCGACCGCTACGTCACGTCGTTCGCCAATCACTATCTCGTCGTGCCCGACGACGAATTGGCGCTATTCGCCAAGTTCGATCGCGGCAGGCGGCAAGTGCTGCCGCTGTCGCAATTCATGCCGCGCTGGCTCAAGCCGCTGCCGCGGTTCGTGCGCCGCAACAACCGCCAATACTGGTGGGCGTGGCGCGGCAAGCCGGTGAACGGCTGGCACGTGCAGCAATTCGCCAAGATCGCCGCCGCCGCATTCGTGCCGGAAACCGTGAGCTGCGTGCTCGATTCCGATGTCGTGTTCTTCCGGCCGTTCGATCTCGCCGCATTCGGCCGGCCCAATCCGACGCCGCTTTATCTGCAGCCCGGCGACGTCGGCGACGATGAACGCGACCATCCGGCATGGGTGCGATCGAGCCATCGGCTGCTCGGCCTGCAAGCGCCCGTCTTCCCGAACGACGATTACATCGGCCATGTCATCTTCTGGAATCAGCAGGCGGTGCGCGGCATGATCGGCCGCATCGAGCAGGCGACCGGCCTGCAATGGATCGACGCGCTTTACCGCAGCCACGCCATCTCCGAATACATGCTCTACGGCATCTACGTTCGCCACAGCCCCGAGCAGTTGCGCAACCATCGCCGCACCACGCAATCGCTATGCTTCAGCTATTGGGAGCGCCAGGCGCTCGATCGCGCCGCGCTGGAGCGCCTGCTACGCGCGGTGCCCGAGCACAGCGTGGCGTTCTCGTCGGCCTCCTTCAACGGCACGTCGGTGCAGGACGTCCGCGCCGCGCTCGACCAATTAACCAATCCGGAACGCACTCGGTCCGATCGAGCCGCACGGGCGCCGGATCCGGTGCGGACCGCCGAACCGGCCGATTAATCATTGAGTTTGACGCCACCAAGCAGGGGTTAAGAAACCCCGGCTATAAGACCTTGAGCCATGCTCGTCGGCCAAACCGCGATCAACTTCGCAGCCAATGTCGTTTCGGCTGCCTTTGGTCTGATCAACGTCATCGTCTTCACCCGGCTGTTCGCCCCGGCCGAGTTCGGCGTCTATGTGCTCGGCGCCGGCTTCGCCACGATCTTCAGCACGTTCCTGACCACTTGGCTGCGGCTGCCGATCATGCGCGAGCAGGCGCGCGGCGACGGCACCGATATCCGCGGCATCGTCGTGCCCGGCTTGCTGCTGTCCGGCATCTTGGCGCCGCTCGGCTATGTCGGCGCCTTGACGATCGGCCTCTCCAGCGAACCCGCCATGGCGGCCGCCGCATTGGCACTGGCCATCAGCCTTTTCGACACCGGCCTCGACGTCCTGCGGGCGCGGCTGTTCGCCTTCACGGTGATGAAGGCGACCATCGTCCGCGCGGCGATGGTCTCGGCGCTCGGCGTCGCAGTCTCGGCGCTCAGCCATTCCGGCGCGCTGCTGCTGGTGTCGTCGACGGTCGCCTACCTGCTGGCGGCGTGGGTCTTCCTCGGCGAGATCTGGGGCGGCGCCGGCATTCGTTTCGACCGCGCGCGGCTCCTCGCCATGGCCAGGGCCGGAATCCCGCTGACATTGTCGCTGACGCTTCTGGCGCTGTCCGGCGTGATCGACCGTTTCATCATCGCCCATCTGATCGACGCCGGCGCTGCCGGGAAATACAGCGCCGGCGTCGATCTGGTGCGGCAGTCGCTGATCATTCCGGCGGTAAGCGCCTCGGCGGCGTTCGTGCCGCTTGCGGTTCAGATCAACGCCAATCGGGGCCGCGAGGCGGCGCGGCATCATCTCGACGAGTGCCTGGAATTCCTGCTCGCCATCACCCTGCCGGCGTGCCTCGGCTTCGCCATCGTGTCGAGCCACATCGCCAACGTGGTGTTGGGCCCGGATTTCCGCAGCACCGCGATCGAGGTCATGCCGATCGTCGCGGTGGCGGTGATCTTTCAGATCATGACCTATCAATATCTCCACATCAGTTTTCTGCTGTCCGAGCGCAACTCCTTTTATCTCGTCAACACCGCGTCGGCGCTCGCCGTCAATCTGGTCGTCAGCTATCTGCTGATCCGGCAGTTCGGCGCCATTGGCGCCGCCTGGGGGCGGCTTGCCGCGGAGATGTTCGGCTTCTTGAGCGCGCTGGCGCTGACGCGCTGGGCGTTTCCGATGCCGGTGCCCTATCTGCGGCTGACCCGGGTGCTGATCGCCACTTTCGTCATGGCGATCGTGGTGCGCAGCCTCGAGCTCGTGCTCAACCTCGCCGACAAGGACGCGCTTGCCGTGCTGCTGGCCGCCGGGATCGCCACCTACCTGACCGCTTGCTGGCTCCTCAACATCGCCAAGAGCCGCTCGCGTCTCACCCGCGGCCTATTGATCGTGCGCAACGCGCTGGCGCGCTGAGCGCTGGAGCGGGATGACTTTTGGTCGAATCGTCACCCCGCTCTAACTTGCTTGCGCACGATCTTTTCCGAAAACCGGTTGCCACCCTCGGATCAAGTCCGCGGGCCGGCTTTTCCGCGATCGTGCTTTATTTCCTCGCGGCAAGCGCCGCATCGGTAGCGGCGGTGGTGGCATGCCACCAAGCGTCCCAATCGATCGCCGAAGCCGGCCGCTTGCCGTGCCGGGCGGCGGCCAGAAGCCGATCGGCAATGGCTTCAAGGTCGGCGTCGGCGGCAACGAACGACAGCACGCCGGCGTCGATCAGCCGCCTGAAGCCGGCGTGGTGCGCAAATTCGGCCCGCGACCGCGGCGCCGTGACGACGACCGGCCGGTCCGATTGCAAGGTGTGAATGACGCTCGAGCGGCGCGCGGTCAGACCTTCGGGAAACAGGAACAGGAAGGCGCCGATTTCGTCGAACAATGCATACAGCTCGGCTTGGTCGGCGACATAGCCGGTGACGACGACGCGATCCTCGATTCCGAGCGCAGCGACCTTGGCCCAAAACTGCCGTTCATAGCCGTCGATCGAATTGAGGAAGCTGCCGACGAAGACCACGACGGCATGCCGCCCGTGGCGGCGCAGATGATCGCAGACGTCGAGCAGCGCCGTCGGCGCCTTGCCCTGATAGATCGCGCCGAAATGGCCGATCACCACGTCGCAGCGCTTGGTGGCGTCGCGCAGGCGCCGTACCCGCTCGGTGACATTCTGGTCGAGCGGCCGGCGCAGCGTCGGCGCATTGGGCGCCAGCCGGCATTTGGCGCCGGCGCCAAACAGCCACGGCGTTTTTGCCAAGCCTGCGGCAACGAACGGCGAGAGCACGATGATGGTGCGGCTGAACCAGACGAACGGCGCAACGGTGAGCCGGCGCAGCCAGTGCAGCGCCGTCCACTCGTGCATGAAGACGCTGACGGACCGGCGCGTGAGCAGGGCAAACAGCAATATCGCCAGCGGCAGCAGCAGCACGCGCTTCCATGCCACCAACGGCACGCTGAACACGATCTGGTCGGCGTTGCGGACCTTGCGGCAGACGGCGGGCAGGTCGCGCCAGCGGTCGGCGACGGCGAGCACGGCGTAATCTTGCTCCGGATAGTCGTGCTGCAGCGCCTCGACCAAGAGACGCGTAAACGACTCGACGCCGCACGCTTCGTCGCTTTGCGGCAGCAGGAACAGGCGGCGTTCTCGCACCTGCGCCGCGGCCGACGCCGGCGCGCGGTCGTGAATCGCATCGCTACTGAACTGGACGTTCATGGTTGCCGTGACGCTTTGCAAAGCTCTGCCGCTTGCGCAAAACCATAGTCACGGTTGAGTTAACAATCAGCGCGCCGGCCGCGGCGTTAACCATACCGGCGCGAGTAACGTTACTCGGACGAAACGCCACGGCACACGGCCCTATACATTAGAACTTTGCCGATAGGCTGGCGGCGTCACCGTAGAGGCGAAAAGAGTGCAGGCGTGACCGTCATCGATCTGCCACCGCGGCGTGAACGCCAGGCGCAAATCCCCTTCAAGGTCGAGCTGTTTGCCGGCAAGGATCTGGCCGCGACCGGCTGGCCCGCGATCGGCGCCGATCGCGATTTCAAGATGTACGTCTTCCAGTCGCGCGAGTTCCTCGATGTATGGCTCGACACCATCGGCAAAGCGGGCCGCATCGAGCCCTATTTGATCGTCGTCAAGGACGGCGCTGGGCGGCCCATCCTCTACCTGCCGCTCGCCATCGAGACCAGGTTCAACGTCCGGCTGCTGCGCTTCATGGATAGCGGCGTCACCGACTACAACGCGCCGATCCTGGCCGCGGGCCGCAGGCTGTCGCGCCCCGAATTCGCAGAAATCTGGTCCGCGATCCTGGCGCTGCTGCCGCGCTTCGAC
>JASHQO010000063.1 GCA_030039105.1 Xanthobacteraceae bacterium | reverse complement strand
GCATCGTCGGCAGCCCCGGTTCGGGCTTTACCGGCACCGCGCCCCTGCAATAGTGTAGCAGCATGCTGGCCGCGATTGTCATTGGAGAATTCATCCGGGAATGCTTCTTATGTGCCATCCCGATTTCTAAGAGTTGAGCATGCTAATCCGAACCATCGTGAAGCTGTGCGTCTTCGCCCTCGTTGTCGCGGCATTCCTCGACGTTGCGACGGCGTCTGCGCAACCAGCGTTCGTTGCCAACGGCGGCAGTGACAGCAATCCATGTACCGCCGCGCAGCCTTGCGCGACGCTGGGCGCAGCCTTTAGCGTCTCCCCGGGCGGCGCTCAGATAATCTGCCCGCCAAGCACAGCTATCACCGGATCGGCCACTTTCAGTGGTAACCCTGTAAGCGTTGATTGTCCTGGCGTGTACATGCCGGATTCGGGAGGAATGACAAATACTGCCGACTCAGTGCTGAAAGTCCGAAATCTCATCTTCAATGGAGAAAACGCTTCATCGGGAGCTGCAGGTATTACCATAAATAGCAATGACCCCCGAAGCCGCGCCGGCGGCGTTTTGGTTATCGAAAATTGCGTCTTCGAGAATTTCAGCGGGCCAGCACTCGACATTGAGCCCATGAGCAACGCGAGCAACGGCGTATTTCAGGTCTTCGTCATCAACACGCGAATATCGACCAATTCTTCGGGCGTGCTGCTCAAGCCAGCCGCGGGGATGAGCATCAACGCGACGTTCGATCATGTCACGATCACCAACAACTCGGGTGGCGGCTTGCACGCCGACAGCAGCAGCGGACCGATTACGGTCGACATCGTTGATAGCGCCATCACCGACAACAGCAGCAACGGCTTCAACGTGACCAGCGGCACCGGCACGCAGAACAATGTGGTGAATATCGCCCGCTCGACCATAGCGAGGAACGGCCTGGTCGGCATCCAGGCCGGCGGCAGCAACGCCGCGGTGCTGGTCGACACCACCCTGCTCGACAGCAACACGAGCGGCGCGACGCTGGCGGGCAATGGCGCCCGCATCCTCAGCTACGGCAACAACCGCATCGTCGGCAGTGCCGGCTCCGGCTTCACCGGCACGGCGCCGCTGCAATAGCGGCGCTGGCGACGGTGACTGCCGGTGCAGCGGCGGTGAGGGAGGGTGAGCGGCCGATTTGCAGTCGTTTGCCTTGAACACCACGAGCGATTGGTTGCTTTATGCAACCGGTGGCGCTGCAATAGACGGCCTAAACCAACCGGCAACTCAATCCGCTCCTGCGTTTGGTATTTCCACTACTTCGCCGGGCAAGTCGCTATTACGGGCGCTTTCGGGGGTAAAGCGGACATGGACTAACCGACATTTATTTCCGCCGGAACGTCACTTTTTCGAGGCATCGGCACGAGCTGGAGTGCCCACGGCGACAGTCATTGGGCTCAACAGCGCCACACGCACCCGGACCTCTTTGGGTATGTGCCCGAGCAGCTTGCGGACGTCGGCCAACGTCTTGAGCGTCATCACTTCGGGAATGACCAACGGGCGGGGCAGGGGCTGCGACCAGTCGGGGCGCTTGGCAGATGCCATGCGGATAGTCGGCCTTTATAAGTTATTCAGTTCGACGAGGTCGAATACCTGCGGCGTGTGACTATTAGGGCACACAACTCAGTCGATTCTTAGACTAGAATTGTAGTCATGCCTGACTTGGGGGGGACCTTGGGGGCAGATATGAACAAGCATTCCATTGTCATTGCCACGCTCGTGGCACTCGTTAGTTCTTCTGCTTTCGCTGCTGACATGCCGCTCAAGGCGCCGGCCGCTCCCCCACCGCCAGCTTGGACTTGGACCGGCTTTTATGTCGGCGGCAATATCGGATACGGCGGGGGCAATGAGCATGGAAATTGGAGTGTTTTTGCGCCCGATATTGCCGGCGGGACGATTTGCTCTCCGGCAGGATCCGCGTTTTGCCCGGCGGCCTCCGAGGCAAATAGGTTCAAGGGCGCTCTCGGCGGAGTTCAGGCTGGCTACAATTGGCAATTCGGGGATTACCTCGGCGGAATTGAAGCAGACTTCCAATATTCCGGCCAAAGTGGAAGTGGACCGATCTCGACTACCTTCGGACTCCCCGGCGCCGTTCCGGGAATCGTGTCTGGAAATAGCTCGGAACGGCTAGAATGGTTCGGCACCCTTCGCGGACGCCTTGGAGTTATGGTCGACCGCTGGCTTGTATATGGTACGGGCGGTTTGGCGTATGGGCAGATAAAGATCCAAGGTGCCGCGAATGCCACCGGGGTTCCTTTAGGTGGTGCCGACCTTATCAACTGTCTCACTCCTAGCGGCTGTCCGTTTACGCCACTGGCAAGCTGGAGCGATTCCCAAACCAAAATCGGCTGGGCTGCGGGTGCGGGCGTTGAACGTTACATCGATGCTCATTGGAGCGTGAAGGTTGAATATCTTTTTGTCGACTTAGGCAGTGTCGGCGCGACGTTCGCGACTTTGCCGAATTGTTACGGCAACGGCAACGGCGGCGGTGCTACTTGCACCAACAACGTAGCCGGTACTGGAATATTTCGTACGACTGTGAACGACAGCATGGTTCGGCTCGGCGCGAACTATCACTTCTGATTTGTCCCGTTGATTTTGGGACGGGCCAAGCCAGCGTCGCCATCACCGCCGGCTTTTGGTTCCCGTGGGCGCGCTACAACGGCTTGCCGTACCACTGGGAGCGGCGACCTACGATCGCTGGATTGGCTCCCCGACGCGGCCGTGACCGCGCTCATTCCGAAGCTGTCGTGCCGATCGTGCCGTCTCCAACGCACCGTTCGCCGAGCTGTTGTGCTTGTCCAAGAGTAGCGTGCGCGAAGATGTCTATGCCGAGCAGAGCGGCAATCGGTGGTCAGCGAGTAAGCGCGCAATCGAGCCGTCAAACGATCAGCGAACGCAGCACCGTCCCATAATCATTTTGCAGACACAGTGCAGACACAGCCGGTTTTTCATGTCTACGGAAATTGCAAGTTATGCCTGTGAGCGACCTGAGAGATAGATGACAGATCGTACCGGACACATGGATAACACTTTTCGCCTTTGAGCGGGAGGTGTTGATGCCGTGGAGGGAGTGTTCGGTGACGGAGGAGCGGCTACGCTTGGTCGCCCGCCCGCTTGAGGGCGAAGGCATGAGCAGGATTTCGGCATTTCCCGCAAGACTGGCTACAAGATCCTCAATCGCTACCGGAATCAGGGGCTCGACGCGCTTGCCGATCGCGCGGGACCACAACGGGACCACGACTATGACTATCAAGAGGGTTTTGGTGAGCGCGGTGGGGATCGAACCCACGACCCCGTGATTAAAAGTCACGTGCTCTACCGACTGAGCTACGCGCTCCCAAGACGGCTTCAGATACTGAATGCCGGTGGCTTTTTCCAGTCGGGTTATCAAGTCCCAGGGCGCATTTTCGCCGGCGTTTTGCTAGAGTGGCGGCCGGCCGCTGCCGCCTCAGCCACTGGAAGCGAGGAATCCCATGCCGATCGTCAATCGCGTCGCCGACTTGCACGCCGAAATCACGGCCTGGCGCCGGGACATGCACATGCATCCGGAGCTGCTCTATGACGTACAGCGCACCGCGGCCGCGGTGGCGGAGAAGCTCAAGGGCTTCGGCTGCGACGACGTGGTGGCGGGCATCGGCCGCACCGGCGTGGTCGGCGTCATCCGCGGCCGTAAGGCCGGCGGCAAGGTCGTGGGGCTGCGCGCCGACATGGACGCGCTGCCGCTCGAGGAGGAGACCGGGCTGCCCTATAAGTCCACGGTGCCGGGCAAGATGCACGCCTGCGGCCATGACGGCCACACCGCGATGCTGCTCGGCGCGGCAAAATATCTCGCCGAGACGCGCAATTTCGCCGGCACCGCGGTGCTGATCTTCCAGCCGGCGGAGGAGGGCGGCGCCGGCGGCGAGGCCATGGTCAAGGATGGCCTGATCGCCCGCTTCGGCATCCAGGAAGTCTACGGCATGCACAATTTTCCCGGCCTGCCGGTCGGCGAATTCGCCATCCGGCCGGGGCCGATCCTGGCGTCGGCCGATCACATCACCATCGAGGTCGAAGGCAAGGGGGGGCACGCGGCGCGGCCGCATCTGGCCGTCGATACCATCCTGGTCGGCGCCCAGATCATCAACCAGCTCCAGTCGGTGGTGGCGCGCAACGTCGATCCGCTGGAGGCGGCGGTGGTGTCGGTCTGCATGTTCCAGGCGGGCTTCACCGACAACGTCATTCCGCAGCACGCCAAGCTGCGCGGCACCGCGCGCGCCTTTACGCCCGAGGTCGGCGAGCTGTTGCGCCGGCGCATCACCGATATCGTCGAAGGCACGGCGCGGCTATACGGCGCCGGCGCCAAGGTCACCTACACCAACGGCTATCCGGTCGTGGTCAACCATGCGCGGCAGACCGAATTTGCCGCCAACGTTGCGCGCGAGATCGTCGGCAAGGACAAGGTGGATATCGACGTGCCGCCGCGGATGGCTGCGGAAGACTTCGCCTTCATGCTCAACGAGCGGCCGGGCGCCCTCATCTGGGTCGGCAACGGCGACAGCGCCGCGCTGCATCACCCGGCCTACGACTTCAACGACGAGGCGATCCCGGTCGGCACGTCATACTGGGTGCGGCTCGCCGAGACGGCGCTCGTGGAGTGAGCCGCCGCCGGCACGCCTCAAGGCGTGGCATTTTCGGATCGGCGCGTCGATTCAGGCAGCGATCCGGCCGCGCGCGACGTCAGGCGACGCAGCCGGCTATCTCTTTACTGGTGGGAAAACGACCGGTCGCCGTCTTCGAGAAGGCGAGGCGGCCGTCGACGCGAATCTCGAAGACGCCGCCGCTTGACCGCCGCAGGCTAAGCTGCGCCGAGGGCTTGAGCTCGAGGATCTGGTCCCGCGCCGCACGGGCGCGCGGCTCGTAACCTCACTGACCGCAGTATTCGATCTCGATCTGCATGTGTCTTCCCACGGTCACTGCGCGGCTTCGATGCGGTTTTCCGCCGGCAGTTTCGGCGGCTCGGCGATCGCCTGCTGAATGGCCTGGCGTTGCGGCAGCAGCGCCGCGGTCTTGGCGGCAAGGCCGCGCCAGAATTCGAAGGCGTTGAGGCGGCTGCCCTCGACGCTGGCGATAATGACGGCGGCGATGAACGGCAGGCTCTGCACCACCAGCACGACGGCGAAGATATTGATCTCGTGCACCTGCTTGTAATTCGTGAGCACGAGGGTCAGCGCGCCGATCAATAGCAGCGCCGCGATCACCGCCTCCCAGAACGCCGAAAAATCCGGGCCCTTGCGGGTGGCGCCGCCCTTGGCGGTGCGCAGGAACGGCACGTGATCGTTGACGATGCCGAGCGCCACGGCGCGGGCAACGGTCCACTGCACCGCCATGGCGGCGCAGACTGCGCCCAGCATTTGCCCGGCGGAGATGCGCACGCGCAAGCGATAGAGCGTGATGAAGTGGATCACCGCGACCGTGAAGGCGGCGATGATCGGTATTGTGAGGATGCGGTCCGGCACCGCGATATTGGCGAACGCCACCACCGGCACCCAGGCGATGTTGAGCAGCGCGACCACGACGCCGATGCTGTCGGAACCGAGCCAGTTGAGCCAGCCGATGCCGTATTCGCGCTTCTGCTCGCGGGTCAGCCCTTCGGCCCACGGCAACAGCTTGCGCCAATGCTTGCGCAATAGCTGGAAGCCGCCATAGGCCCAGCGCTGGCGCTGCCGCTTATAGGCCTCGAAGGTATCGGGCAGCAGCCCATAGCCATAGCGGTGGTTGGTGTAATGGGCGACGTAGCCGTGATCGAGAAGGGCAAGGCCGAGATCGGTGTCCTCGACGATGGTGTCGCTCGACCAGCCGCCGACCGCGTCCAGCGCCGCGCGGCGGATCAGCGCCATGGTGCCATGCATGACGATGGCGTTGACCTCGTTGCGCTGCACCATGCCGATGTCGAAGAAGCCGGCATATTCGGCGTTCATGGCGCAATGCATCACCGAGCGGTCGCCGTCGCGGTGGTCCTGGGGCGCCTGGATGAAACCGACCCGCGGATCGGCAAACAGCGGCGCCAAATCCTTCAGCCAGTTCGGCTCGACCACGTAGTCGGCGTCGAGGCTGCCGATGATTTCGGCGTCCGGCGCGGTGTGCTCGAGCGCAACGCGCAGCGCGCCGGCCTTGAAACCCGCAAGCTTGTCGACCCGGACGAACTTGAAGCGCTCGCCAAGGGTGGCGCAATGCGCCTCGACCGGCTGCCATAGCGCGGGGTCTGGGGTGTTGTTGATCACCACCACGCATTCGAAGTTTTGGTAGTCGAGGCGCGACACGGCATCGAGGGTGGCGATCAGCACCTCCGGCTGCTCGCGGCAGGCCGGCACATGGATGGACACTTTCGGCATGGCACCGTCCGCCGCCGGCTGCAGCGGCGGGGAATTGGCCAGGCGCCGCGGCCCGCGGCCGAAGGCGATCGCGGCGATCTCCTCGAGCCGCGCCATGGCGATGGCGATGAGCGGGACGAGGAGCAGGACGCCGAGGCCCAAGGCAACGGCGGCGCCGGGCACGAAGTAATGGCCCTTCCAGAAGGCGACGATGGCGGTGATCCAGGCGCCGACCCCGTTGGCGGCCGCCGCCAGCAGCAAGGCCTGCGGCACGGTCGCGCCGCTCATGGTGCCGCTCATGGCGCCGTTCATGGCCAGGATCGGCAGCGACAGCAAAATGCCGAGCAGCACGGCGAGGCCGGCACGCTTGGCGTAATCGGGATCGGAGACCGGTCCGACCCACGGGAATTTGGCCTGGCGCGAGGCATCGAACAGGCCCCAATAGGGTCCGACGCCGCCCTCGAAGGTCTTCCACGGCTGATCGATGGCTTCGACGATGTTGTAGTCGATGCCGTAGGCCTGGGCGCGATTGACGAAGTCGCGGATCACCATGGCCTGCTCGGAGCGGCCCGGCACGGCGCCGTGGTAGTTGTAGCCGGCGCTCGGCCAGCCAAACTCGGCAATGACGATGCGCTTGCCGGGATGCATCTGGCGCAGCTTGTCGTAGAACTCGATGGTATGGTCGACGGCGCGGGAGGCGTCAAAACCTTCCCAATACGGCAGGATATGCGCGCCGATGAAGTCGACAGCCGAGGCAAGCTCCGGATGGTCGATCCAGACCGTCCAGATTTCACCAGTCGTTACAGGAACCGGGCTCTGCCTCTTCACCTTTTGGATGAGCTGGATCAGGTCGTCCACGCTCATCTCGGCGCGCAGCGTGGTCTCGTTGCCGACGACGATGGCGTTGACGTTGCTGTTGTGGCGGGCGAGGTCGAGGGCGGAGCGGATTTCCCGCTCGTTGCGCTCCTTGTCCTTGTCGATCCAGGCGCCAACCGTGACCTTGAGGCCGAATTCGGCGGCAATCGGCGGCACGAGCTCGGCGCCGCCGGTCGAGGAATAGAGCCGGATCGCCCTGGTATGGGGGGCGATGGCCGCGAGATCGGCGCGGATCTGCTCCGGCGTCGGCCGTTGGCCGGTGTCGGGATGGGAGGAATCGACGAACGGAGCGTAGGAGACGCTCTCAAGCTTGCCGGGAAAATCGGGAGGCGTTTGCTCGGTTCTTGAGAGTGCCCACAGCCCTGCATGCACGCACGCTACAAGCGCGAGCACGGCTGCGACGGTGCGCATCGACTTTCAACCACGCGGGGCTAAGGAAACACAGGCCCGAACCCGTCCCCAAGGTTCGACGGAGATCGTAAGGCGATGAGGGTACCTTGCGAGCGGCGCTTCAACAAGTAGCGCGCGTGCATGGCAAATTCAAGACAACCGCATTGCGCGCAACGCGGCTTTTAGCAGCAGCGAACCGTGGACCGTTGCGCTAGCGGTTCGTCGTCGAACTCGGC
>JASHQO010000062.1 GCA_030039105.1 Xanthobacteraceae bacterium | reverse complement strand
TTGGTGATGACCACGAAATTCACGATCACCAGGATCGTGAACACGATGATGCCGATGACGAAATTGCCGCTCATGACGAAGCCGCCGAAGGCCTGGATCACGTGGCCGGCGGCGGCGGTGCCTTCGTGGCCGTGGGCGAGAATGAGCCGCGTCGAGGCGAGGTTGAGCGCCAGCCGCAGCATGGTCGAGATCAAGAGCACCGTCGGGAAGGCGGAGAATTCCAGCGGCGCCTGGATGAACAGCGACGTCATCAGGATCAGCACCGAGAACGTGATCGAGATGGCGAGCGAGAAATCGAGCAACAGCGGCGGCAGCGGCAGAATCAGCACCACCAGGATCGCCATCATGCCGACGGCGAGCCCGATGTCGCTCCGGCGCAGCATGGTACCGAGGTCGACCAGGCGCGACAGCGCCGTTTCGCCCCGCTCAGCCGATGTTGCGTCGGTCATGGCGTTTGATCGATTCCGTCGTTCGCGCGGCTCAAAGCTCTGCGCGGCGGCTGGCGGGCCACCGGCACGAATGAATGGAGCCGCGCTCGCGTCCAAGACTGGCCTCGAAGAGTGCGGTGGAAAGGGTTACGCCTCCCGGGCAAAATGTGCCGGGTATATGGTTAGCGGATGGTTAACGGCCGGGCTTGGCCCGACCGTGCCGACGTGCCGCGGACGACCACAGGATCGAAGGGCCGTGAACAGCCGCAGTGCATTACCTCTCGCCGCGCTGGTCCTGCTCGTCACGGCCGCGGCGGCCGGCGGCATCGCCCCCGGTCTGTGGCGGATTACCACCCGCATGGAGACCGGCGGCGTGATCGGCCCGCCGCATGAGTCGTCCAAATGCCTGACGGCCGAACAGACCAACGACCTTGGCACGACGTTCTCGCCGATACCCAGCACCGTCAATTCGGAGTGCGCGCCGATCGAGCGCAAGCTCGCCGGCGACAAGCTGACCTGGCATCTGGTCTGCAAGGGCCAGCTCAACATGGAGCTCACCGGCGAATTCAATTTCGACAGCCCGCACCATTACTCGGCAACAATCCGCACCCAGGCGCAGATGGCGGGAATGCCGATGGTAGACTCGCAGCAGACGCTCGACGGCCAGTGGGTTTCGCAATGCAATTGAGGCGAATGGCCGAATGGCGGGTCGGGATGACCCCTCTATTCGCCGTTCGCCATTCGCTGTTCGCCGCGCTGCTCGCATGCAGCGCCCTGAGCGCCGCAGCGCAGGAGCGTCCGGCAAGCTTCGTCGATGCCGCGACTGTCGTGCCGGGGCTGACGGAAGACATCCGTTATGCCGGCGCACACAATTTTGTCGGCCAACCGATCGACGGCTACGAGGCGCCGCGCTGCCTGTTGGCAAAGCCCGCCGCCGATGCGCTGGCGCAGGTGGCGCGCGATCTCGCGCCGCACGGGCTTCATATCAAAGTCTTCGACTGCTACAGGCCGACGCGCGCGGTGGCAAATTTCGTACGCTGGGCGCGCGATCTCAAGGATACGGCCGGCAAGGCCGAGTTCTATCCGAACGTCGACAAGCGCACCTTGTTCCGGGACGGCTATATTGCTTCGCAGTCCGGCCATTCACGCGGCGCCACCATCGATCTGACCTTGGCCAAGGACGACGGCACCGGGCTCGGCGCTGAGCTCGATATGGGCACGCCGTTCGATTTCTTCAGCCCGAAATCATGGTCGGCCGATCCGACCGTCACCGCCGAGCAGCACGCCAACCGCATGTTGCTGGCCGCCGCGATGCGCCGGCGCGGCTTTCGCCCCTATGACCGCGAATGGTGGCACTTCACCCTGCGCGGCGAGCCGTTCCCGGATACGTATTTCGATTTTCCAGTGCGGTGATCCGCGGGCCTCAAGATCCCTTCAGCAGGCCGCGCATACGCTCAAGCTCACGTCCGATACCGGCTCTTCGGCACCCGTCGCCGGGGCGGGAGATTATTTTATCGCATTCGCTGCGCGCCGGCCGACCCCACTCAGCGTCGAACTGGCGGGAACCGGACGGCCGAATAGCCAAACCGGCGGCCGGGAAATACGATTATCGCGCCGATCTCGCCTATACGTGGTCCAAAGGCGTCGATCAGACCCCGGCGCTGGTCGGCACCGTAATCCGCGCCAAGCCGCATGACGGCGAGCCAGCCGGCTACGTCGCCTCGTACATTGCGGTGAAGCAGTAAGGGCAGGGATAGGTCGTCTCGGCGGCGGCGGAGGTCAGAGGCCGAGATAGAACTTCTTGATCAAATCGTTGTTGTTGAGTTCATCGGCGGAGCGGCCTTCAAAGGCGATCTTGCCGTGGACGATGACATAGCCGCGGTCGGCGATGCGGATCGCTTGAGTGAAATTCTGCTCTGCCATCAGCACGGTGAGCCGGTAGCGCTGCTTCATCTCGTTGATGGCGTCGATGGTGCGGCTGACCAGGATCGGGGCGAGGCCGACCGACGGCTCGTCGACCAAAAGGATTTTCGGCGCCAGCATCAGCGCGCGGCCGAGCGCCAGCATCTGCTGCTCGCCGCCGGACATACTGCCGGCGAGTTGCGCCCGGCGTTCGGCGAGGCGCGGAAAGGTCTCGCAGCAGATTTCGTAGTTGCGCTTGAGCTCGGCACGCGCGGTGCGGCGGAAGGCGCCGAGCAAGAGGTTCTCCTCGACCGTCAGCTTGGGAAATAGCCGGCGGCCTTCGGGCACGAGCGCAATGCCGAGATCGACGATCTCCTCGGTGGTGCGGCCGGTGAGGTCGTGATGAACGCCGTCGATCTCGGCGACGATCGAGCCCTGCTTGATCCGAACGATGCCCATGATGCATTTCATCAGGGTCGATTTGCCGTTGCCGTTGGTGCCGAGCAGCACCACGGTCTCGCCGGCATTGACCTTGATCGAGACATCTTCGATCGCCCGCACCGCGCCGTAGGCGGCGTGAACGCCCGATATGGTCAGGCTACTGGCCAAGATAGGCTCTCTCGACTTCAGGATCGCGGATCACCTCGTTGGGGTCGCCGTCGGCGATCTTGCGTCCGGATACCAGCACCACGAGGCGGCGTGAGAAGCTCATCACC
>JASHQO010000061.1 GCA_030039105.1 Xanthobacteraceae bacterium | reverse complement strand
ACCAGCGAAGAACTGGCCAACCCTGGTGAAATTTCGCGCGAGCATGTGCTCCTGCGGTTAAGAGATTGGCGCGATCGCGTGCATGGACTTTATGACGAGATCGAACGGACGCTTCGGGGCACGCCTTTTCGGTGCGACAGAGAAGGGAAGTACGCTTCTGTTGAGGAATTGCCGCAAAAGCTTGGCGTCACAGAATTTGAGCAGCCCAAAATTGACATTCTTCGCATTTTGCGTCCGGACATGACAAATGCAGGCGTTTTGTATCCCCGTGGACTATGGATTATTGGCGCTAATGGACGAATCGACTTGAGAATCACGCCCGCCGTTGGGACGAGTGAGACGTATATATTGGTGGACCAATCGGAACCATTTGCCGGGCCCGCGCAGTGGATACGTATGCCAATCGGTTCTCCTTTCGAGCGCGAATCCTTTGACCCACACTGGCTACTGTCGAAGTTGCATTGAACAGCGAGCTTGAAAGTCTGGTACGCTCGTATGCTCGGCTCTCACGTGACGTGGGCGGACGAATAAATTTCGCGTGTGATTTGAACAACGATGACGCTCTGAAGGTGGCTGAGCAGGAAAAGGTTCACTTAGATCAAGCATTTTTTGTTTTAAGTTTTGCGGCGCTTGAGAATCAACTTACCGCTCTTGCGAGCGCGAGACTAGACACCGATGATCGTAGAATTACCATGCGCGGCGCCGATTTCGAGAGAAGGTGGGAAGCCGCCGTTAGGGTCGGTCAGGAGGTCTTGGGTCAGGCTCCTCCATGGGACGCGGCAAGGCCGATCGTTCTAAGCTGGTACCAGATTAGGAGCGCGGTTGCGCATGGTCGATCCCCATCTCGGCTAGCCGACGTTCCAGCGGTCATCTATCGAGCGGACGAAATAGCGATGACATTTGACCGTGTCCTCGCGGCGCTGGGACCTGACGAGTCGTAAAAATCGAATATCGAATGGCCGCTAAGAATACCGCGAAATTAGCCGTCGACCAGCTCACCGAAGCGCAAGCCAAGGCCGAGTACGCGCGGCTCGGCGCCGAGATCGGCGCGCACGACCGGCGCTACTACCAGGATGACGCGCCGACCGTATCGGATGCCGAATACGACGCGTTGCGCCGGCGCTATAACGCCATCGAGGCGCGCTTTCCGCGGCTGCGCACGCGGGAGAGCCTGTCGCAGCGCGTCGGCGCCGCGCCGTCGGCGCGCTTTGCCAAGGTTCGCCATGCGGTGCCGATGCTCTCGCTCGACAATGCGTTCAGCGCGGAGGACGTCGCCGACTTCGTCGGCCGCATTCGCCGTTTCCTGCGCCTGCCCGACGGCAACGAGATTCTGTTCAACGCCGAGCCGAAGATCGACGGGCTGTCGATGTCGTTGCGCTACGAGGGTGGCGAGCTGGTCAATGGCGCGACCCGCGGCGACGGCAACGAAGGCGAGGACGTCACCGCCAACATCAGGACGCTGGAAGACGTGCCGAAACGGCTGAAGGGCAGGGGCGTGCCGGCAATCTGCGAGGTGCGCGGCGAGGTCTATATGACCAAGCGCGCGTTCCTGGCGCTGAACAAGCGGCAGGCCGAAGCCGGCGGCCAGATCTTCGCCAATCCGCGCAATTCCGCCGCCGGCTCGCTGCGCCAGAAGGACCCGTCGATCACGGCGTCGCGGCCGCTCGGCTTCTTCGCCTATGCCTGGGGCGAGATGAGCGCGATGCCCGCGGACAGCCAATCCGGCATGATCGAATGGTTCGGAGCCTGCGGCTTCAAGACCAATCCGCTGACCCGGATGTGCCGGTCGGTCGACGAGCTGCTCAAATTCCACAACAAGATCGAGGACGAGCGCGCCACCCTCGACTACGACATCGACGGCGTCGTCTACAAGGTCGACCGCCTCGACTGGCAGGAGCGGCTCGGCTTCGTGTCGCGCGATCCGCGCTGGGCGATCGCGCACAAATTTCCCGCCGAGAAGGCGACCACCATCGTCAACGACATCGAGATCCAGGTCGGCCGCACCGGCGCCCTTACCCCGGTCGCCAAGCTCGAGCCGGTGACGGTCGGCGGCGTCGTGGTGCAGAACGCGACCCTGCACAACGAAGAAGAGATCAAGCGGCTCGATGTGCGCAAGGGCGACACCGTGACGATCCAGCGCGCCGGCGACGTCATTCCGCAGGTGCTCGGCGTCGTGCTCGACAGGCGGCCGCGCGGCGCCAAACCCTATGAGTTTCCCAAGAAATGCCCGTGCCCGCTGCACACCGACGTGGTGCGCGAGACCATCGCCGGCGGCGCCGAAGGCGCCCGCGCCCACTGCACCGGCGAGTTCGCCTGTCCGTTCCAGGCCATCGAGCATCTCAAGCATTTCGTGTCGCGCCGCGCCTTCGACATCGACGGCCTGGGCGAGAAGCAGATCGAGCTATTCTACGAGAACGAATGGGTCAGGGAACCGGCCGACATCTTCACGCTCGAGGCGCGTAACAGCAAAATCCAGCTCGAGGAGGTCGAAGGCTTTGGCGAGACCTCGGTGCGCAACCTGTTCGGCGCCATCGCGGCGCGGCGCGAGATTTCATTGGAGCGCTTCATCTACGCGCTCGGCATCCGC
>JASHQO010000060.1 GCA_030039105.1 Xanthobacteraceae bacterium | reverse complement strand
GCCGATATCGTCGACAAGCTCAATGCCACGGTGGCCGCCGGGCTCAACGACCCCGCGGTCAGAGGCCGGCTGGTCGAGCTCGGCAATATCCCGATCGCGCTGAGCCCGGCCGACTATCGCGCGCTGATCGCGCGCGAGAACGACAAGTGGAGCAAGGTCATCAAGTTCGCCGGGATCAAGCTCGGATGAATGGTCATGGCCGGGCTTGTCCCGGCCATCCACGTCTTTGCCTCGCCGGCGGCAAGACGTGGATGCCCGGCACAGGGCCGGGCATGACGGTAACGATCACCCCTCCTTGTAAAACACCGGCACCGGGACGCCTTGGGCGATGGCGTCGATGCGGGTGTCCTCGGCTTTCTTTTTCTTCTCGCAAAGCTCCAGCACCTCCATGATGACGTCGCGCGGAACGAAGGCGACGCCGGTGTCGTCGGCGACGACGAGGTCGCCGGCATTGACGCGCACCTCGCCCATCTGGATCTCGCCGTTGATCTCGACGGTCTCGATGCGCCATTTGCCGGTGGCCGGCGTGATCTCGCTGGCCCAGATCGGATAGTCGATCGAACGGGAATGCCGCACGTCGCGCACGCCGCCCATGACGATGGCGCCGCGCTCGCCCTGGCGCCGGCCGGTATAGGACGAGATGCCGCCCATGTTGGAGACGCCGGCGACGCCGGAAATCACCAGCACGTCGCCGTCTTCGGCGAGATTGTGCGCCTCGAACTCGGCCATGCGGTTGACGTGAGCCTTGGCGTCGAGCGGATCGGAGCGCTGGCGGATGTTGCGCACGGTGAGGGCGGGGCCGACGATCAGCTTTCCCGGCAGCGTCGGCTTGAGCACCGTGGCGCCGATCACGCCCTCGGGCACGCCGAGCTCGTCCATCACGTCGGAGATCAGGCTGGTGCATTCGCCGAGCGCCAGAAACCGCGCCACCGCGCCGGCCGGCGGCTTCGGCGTCGATTGCATGCGGATGCGCTCGGCCGCGATCCGGCCGGTCAGCTTCTTCTCGGGCATGGCGTCCTCGCGTAGCCCGCATGAGCGCAGCGATATGCGGGTCGTTCCGGAGAGACAGGCCCCGGATATCGCTGCGCTCATCCGGGCTACGTTCGGCACGTTCTAGGATGGGTAGAGCGTAGCGAAACCGATCGTCACCACGCAACGCAAACCGTCGCTTGATGGGTCATCCCGGGTTTCGCATCCACCCAGCCCGGGCTACGATGGCCGGCATCGGGTGCAATCATGATGAAGCTTGGCTTGTTCATCGAAGGCACCGGGCATCACGTCGCCGCCTGGCGCGATCCCGACGTCGATCCGCACGGCCGGCAGACGCTGCAGCAATATGTCGACATTGCGCGCACCGCCGAGCGCGGCAAGTTCGATCTGCTGTTCATGGCCGACACCAATGCCACGTTCGGCCCCGATGACGTCGAGACCTGGACCCGCACCACGCAGGCGTCGCGGCTCGAGCCGATCACGCTGCTTGGCGCGCTCGCCGCCGTCACCGAGCACATCGGCCTCGTCGCCACCGCGACCACCACCTATTTCGAGCCGTTCCACGTGGCGCGCTTCTTCGCCTCGATCGACCAGATCAGCGGCGGCCGGGCCGGGTGGAACCTGGTGACCTCGCTCGCCGTGGCGGAGGCCTACAATTTCGGTCGCGACGCCCATCCGCATCACGGCGACCGCTACGCCCGCGCCCGCGAATTCGCCAAGGTGGTGCTCGGCCTGTGGGACAGTTTCGAGGACGGCGCCGTCATCGCCGACAAGGACAGCGGCGTGTATCTCGATCGCGCAAAGCTTCATTTCCTCGATCACAAGGGCAAGCATTTCGCCGTGCGCGGGCCGCTCACCGTGCACCGCTCGCCGCAGGGCCATCCGGTGATCGTGCAGGCCGGCCAGTCCGAGGACGGCCGCGATCTCGCCGGCGAGACCGCCGAGGTCACCTTCACGGTGCAGCAGGATTTCGACGCCGCCCGCGCCTTCTACGCCGACATCAAGCGCCGCGCCGTGGCCTACGGCCGCCATCCCGATGCGATCAAGGTCTTGCCGGGCGTCATGACCGTGATCGGCCACAGCCGCGCCGAGGCGCAGGCTAAATACGAGCGGCTGCAGTCGCTGCTGTCGCCGGAGCTGGCGATCAAGGATCTGTCGTCGCATTTCGGCTTCGATCTTTCGACCTATCCACTCGACGGCCCGGTGCCCGATCCGACGCCCGACGTCGAGCAGAAAGGCCGCGTCAAGGTCATGGTCGAGTTGGCGCGGCGCGACAATCTCAGCATCCGCCAGCTCTATGAGCGCGTCTACGGCCAGCGCGGCCACCGCGTCGTCGTCGGCACGGCGGCCGACGTCGCCGACGCGTTGGAGACGTGGTACCGCGGCAGCGCCGCCGACGGCTTCAACATCCTGCCGCTGACTTTCCCGCGCGGCCTCGACGACATCGTCGACCTGCTCATCCCGGAACTGCAACGCCGCGGCCTGTTCCGCACCGCGTACGAAGGCAAGACGCTGCGCGACAATCTCGGGCTGCCCTATCCGCCCAATCGCTGGGCGGTCGGGCGCGCGCAGAAGGACGTCGGCTAGACGCAGCCCGAATTGAGCGCAGCGAAATCCGGCCGCGTGTAGCCCGCATCAGCGCAGCGATATGCGGGGACGACGATCGGCGTCACCAGTCCCCCGGACGTCGCTGGGCTCATCCGGGCTACCGTCGATATTGACAATATGTTGTCAGTATGACAATATATTGCCATGAACGCCGCCGACAGCACGCCGCAATCGCTCATGCCGATCGTCGTCGCCGACGTCTACGAGTTGGCCGGCCGCTTCCGCGACTATGGCGAGGCGATCGCGCGGACCGTCGGCCAGACCCAGGCGCGTTGGCAGGTGCTCAGCGCCGCCTCGGCCGATCCGCACACCGTGCCGCAGATCGCCCGCGTGCTCGGCGTCACCCGGCAGAACGTGCAGCGCATCGCCGATTTGCTGGTCGAGGAGGGCTGCGCCGAGTACCGGGACAATCCCGGCCATCGCGCTTCGCCGCATCTGGTGCTCACCCGCCGCGGCCGCAGCGCGCTCGAACGGCTCACCAAGGCGGCGAGCGGCTACCACGCGCGTCTCGCCCGCAAGCTGTCATCCGCCGACGTTGTTTCGCTGCAGCGCGGCCTGCGCCGCCTGCTCGAGGCGCTTTCCGAAATCGATCCGATCAACCCCTGAAGCAGGAGTTACCACCATGAATACCGACACCATCGCCGAATGCATGACGTTGAGCTTTGCCGACACGCCGTTCCCGCAAGTGGTGAAGCGCCTGGCCGGCGCCGGCGTGCGGTCCTACACCGCCGATCTCATCAAGCTTCGCAGCACCTATTACGACGCCGCCGGCGACGCTTTCGACGAAGCGTTGCCGCTCAAAGACGGCCCGGCGATCGCGCCGGCGTTCGATTCCGCGAAGGTCGCCGCCACCGTCAAATCGATCCAGCGCGGCGAAATCGGCTACGCCGAATTCTTGCGCCGCATCATGACGTCGGGTTGCTCGCACTACGAGGTGTTCATCGCCGGCAGGAAGGCGATGTATTTCGGCGGCGACGGCGATTTCTATACCGAGCCATTTCCGAAATGAATGTAGCCCGGATGCGCGCAGCGATAGCCGGGAGCGCGGCATGCAGCCGGCAGATCGTCCGCGGATGTCGCTGCGCGCATCCGGGCTACGACGACGAGGGTTTTTCGTTGGTCCCCGTTTCCGGCATCAGCGCCGCGGCCTTCAGCCCGGCCTGCACCTTCGGCACGGTCGCCGTCACGTCGGTGATCGGCAGGCCGTGGGTCGGCGCGATCGTCTTGACGCCGAGCCGCGCGATCAGATGGTCGAGGCGGTCGCAATAGACGTTCATGTCGGCGAATTTGGTCCAGAACAGCGCAAGGTCGGCGAAGGTCGAGGATACGTCGGGCAGATCGAGCGACACCGCTTCCTCGGCGACCAGGCCGCAATGGCCGTCCTCGTGGTAGTGGCTATAGGCAAAACCGTCGCCGGGGAACAGGACGCGCTCCTTGGTGTCGAAGCCCCACCAGGTGGTGCGCAGGTCGCGGATCACCGGCTCGACCGCCATGAAGCTGCGGCCGCCCAGCTCGATCGCGTCGCCTTCCAGCATGGCGCGCATGCGGTGCTCGTACTGCGGGAAGGCGAGGTGATAGTCGCTGACGTCGCCGACCAGGAGCGAATCCGGGAAGGTTTTGAGGATGCGTCCCAGGCCGCCGCAATGCGGCGTTTCCTGGTGCGTGACGAACAGATATTTCAGCGGCGCCACGCCGCGGGCGAACAGCTCGTTGAGATGCCGCTCGATGACCGGAAAATCCTTCGGGTGGCCGGTCTCGACCAGGATCGAGGCGGCGTCGCCGGCGACCAGGAACGCGGCGTTGTAGCCGTGATAGACTTTTCCCTTGTGGCGCTGCGCCAGGCAGTCGCCGATCCAGAACACGCCGGGCGCGATCTGGCGCGGCATGCGCTGCGCCACCGGCGTGTCGAGCGCGCTTTTGGTCTGCGGCTTGTCCAGCATGTCAGTGCCCTTTCCGTAGCCCGCATGAGCACAGCGATATGCGGGAACGGTAACGAACCTTCAACGGCATCCCGGATATCGCTTCGCTCATCCGGGCTACGATTCAGCGCTCCTCGTCGCGGAACACGTAGCGCGATGCCATTCGGCTCTTGTCGCAAGCTTTCAAAAACTCATCGAGCATTTTGTAGTGCCGCTCGACGACGGCGCGGCCGCGCAGGATGCAGCCGTAGCCGGGCGCGATGGTCTCGATGTCGTAGGCGTCGAACACCTTGGCGATGCCGCGGCGGATCGAGTCGGTCGGCGCGCCTTCGAGCCACCAGTAGCGCGTGTTGAGCATGAACGAGCGCACGGCGGCGGGCGCGGTCGAGTCGTTGTCGGTCGCGTCGACCACCCACGGCCCGGCCGCGCCGTCGCGCCAGACATGGGTGAACATGTCGGACGAGAACAAGGTGCGCGTCGTGCGGTCGTAGAGCCAGCGCGTGGCGATGAGCCGGATCGGCGCCTGCATGACATCGATGAAGCGGCCGCCCTTGCCGAGCGCGATGGTGTCGGCGCGGGTTACGGCGGTGACCTTCATCGATTTGAGGATGTCGCGGCCTTCGGCCTTGGCGCCGAAATCGAACCACAGCGCGGCGTCGATATTGCTGGTGTAGCAGGTCTCGACGTTGAAATGGCCGGCAAAGCTCTCGACGTTGTTGATCGACATGAACTCGTTGAGCCGCAGCGGGAACATCGACAGCGGCAGGCCCGGCGCGATCAACGATTCGATCTGGGCGCGGATCGCCGGCTCGTCCTTGCCGAAGCCGGTGTCGATCAGCATGGCGGCGTCGGGCTCGGTGAGCAGATAGCCGTTCGCCACCGAAAAACCGCGCGCGCTTGCCGGATAGGCGCTGACGCGGCCGTCGAGCGGGAAGGGGTTTTGCAGCGCGTAGAGCCGGCCCGCGGCGAGCGCGGCAATGCCGCCGGCGAAGCCGCGTGTATCGGGGATTGTTCGGGAGGAATCCTGGGCCAGAAGCGACATGACGGCCCGAAGCTTATCGGGCCTGCCTCGCCTGTTCAATTCGTTGTCTATGGAAGAGGTATGCGACGCCCAATGGGCAGATCGTCACGGGCTCACGCCGTCATTGCGAGCGGAAGCGAGGCAATCCGGCCGGCGGCGCCGAGTTGGATTGCTTCGTCGCTTTTGCTCCTCGCAATGACGAAACTAGAGCGGGATGAGTTTTGGTCGAATCGTCATCCCGCTCTAGCCTTTTGCTTGCGCATGATCTTTTCCGAAAACCGGTTGCCACTTTTCGGGATCATGCTTTAGTGCGTCGCGTACTGCAGGCTGGCCGAATAGGCGGCGCCGCCGATCACGCACGGAATGCCGAGCTCGACCTGGCCGGTGGCGGCGGCGACGACGCAACCCATGGACAGCGCGCCCTGGCCGACTTGGCCCCAGCCGGTGAGCTCGCGCTTGGAGTTCGGGCCCTTCTGCTTGAGCTCGTCGATGGCGGCGAGCGATTCTTTTCGCATGCGCACGGTGTCGACGGTATCGGCGGTCTCGATGACGTCGTCGAGCACCACCTTGATCTGCTTCGGCTCGTGCTTGTCCGCCCATTTCAGCATGGTGAGCAGGTTGAGATCGCGCACCGCGTTGTTGGCGAGCGTGAACTTGGCGGCGCTGCCGGTGGTGAGATTGTCGACATTGTCGTGGTCGCCGGCGAGCGGCAAGAGCTTGACGATGCACGCGATCGGCTTGTAGGTGCCGGTGGCGAGATAGGCGCCCCACAGCACGTCGATCAGCTCCGGGCTCGGCGCCATGGTCAGCGGCTTTTGGCGGCTGTCGTCGGTGAGCTGCAGCACCTTGCGCACCTTATCCATCATGCCGGGCGTTTTCGGCGTGTAGTCGATCTGATCGAGCGTCGGCAGCTCGCCGCCGAGATATTTGTCGATCATGGCGCGGCGCATCGGCATGCGCTCGGCGAAGGTCGACAGCAGGTCCTTCCAGTTCGGCAGCCCCGAATAGGCGATGGCGCGCACCAGCACCCAATGATCGGCCGGGTCGATCGCCAGCATCTTGCCGATCAGCTTGTCGGCGCGGTCAGGATTGGCGCCGAGCACGCCGGCGATGAAGCCGATATAGGCGCCGGAGGTTTCGGCGTCCTTGAACGCCTGTAGCTGGCTGAGCGCACGCACGACGACCGGCAAGCCATCCGGGTCCGGCTTGTCGCGATAGGCATTGATCCATTTCAGGATGCCGTCGGTCGAGTTGAGCGGCGCGTTCGGCGGCTTCGCCGCGATGGCCGGTGCGATCGGCGCGCCAGCGACGGCGAGCATGACGAACAGAGCGATAGCCAGGCGACGCGAATGTCCCAAAACCATGTCCCCTCCACTGCAGAAAACCGGCAGCGCGTGGTCGAAGCTTTCAGATGACGCGCATCCCCTGTGCGCCAGTTCAGCAACAGCGCTGGGAAAATTGAGGGCGCTGGCGGTGCGGAATCGCGGCTGCGGTAAGGCACTTAAAACCGGTTAACGATTGCGGTTTTGCCCGTCATTCCGATTTCAAACATGCGTTTGAAGATTGCCGCGCGCCGGCGTGCCGGATTCCCGCCGCATTTGGCTTGACCCAAGCTGCCGCAATGCATATAAAGTGCGCCTTGCCAACGAAGGGCACAGCCGTGCGTACTTTTATTGCGATCCTCGTAGCCAAGCGCACCGCCGCGGGTGGATGATCCACCCGCGAGACGTGGCGGTGCGCGAATCCAGGGCCCTCAGCGGCCCTTTTTTGTTACCTGAAATCCTGCCCTCTCCCATCTCCCCCGCAAGCGGGAGAGGAGAAGGTGGCGAGGAGCGAAGCGAGTGGAGCGGACCATGACAGAGATGACCGGCGCCGAAATGGTGATCGAGGCGCTCGCCGATCAGGGCGTCGAGCATATCTTCGGCTATCCCGGCGGTGCCGTGCTGCCGATCTATGACGCGCTGTTCCAGTCGCAGGACCGGGTCCGCCACATCCTGGTGCGCCACGAGCAGGGCGCCGTGCATGCCGCCGAAGGCTATGCGCGCTCCACCGGCAAGGTCGGCTGCGTGCTGGTGACGTCGGGCCCGGGCGCGACCAACGCGGTGACCGGGCTGACCGATGCGCTGTGCGATTCCATTCCGCTCGTCGTCATCACCGGGCAGGTGCCGACCCACCTGATCGGCAACGATGCCTTTCAGGAATGCGACACCGTCGGCATCACCCGGCCGTGCACCAAATACAATTATCTGGTCAAAACCATCGACGACCTGCCGCGCGCGCTGCACGAGGCGTTCCATATCGCCGCCAGCGGCCGGCCCGGGCCGGTGGTGGTCGATATCCCGAAGGACATCCAGTTCGCCAAGGGCACCTACGCCAGGCCCAAGGAGTTCCAGCACAAGGGCTACCGGCCGAGGCTCGAGGGCGATCCCGACCGGATCAAGCAGGCGGTCGAGATGATGGCGGCGGCGAAGCGGCCGCTGTTCTACACCGGCGGCGGCGTCATCAATTCCGGCCGCGCCGCGTCCGAGCATCTGCGCGAGCTGGTCAAGCTCACCGGCTTTCCCATCACCTCGACCCTGATGGGGCTCGGCGCCTATCCGGCTGCCGACCCGCAATGGCTCGGCATGCTCGGCATGCACGGCACCTGGGAGGCCAACTGGGCGATGCACGATTGCGACCTGATGGTCTGCATCGGCGCCCGCTTCGACGACCGCATCACCGGGCGGCTCGACGCGTTCTCGCCCGGCTCGCGCAAGATCCACGTCGACATCGATCCGTCGTCGATCAACAAGAACGTCAAGGTCGATCTGCCGATCGTCGGCGATTGCGACCACGTGCTCGCCGACATGCTGCGGGCGTGGCGCGCGCTGGCGCCCGCTCCCAATCCTTCCCCGCAAGCGGGGGAGGGCAGGGCGGAGGCGCTGAAGGCATGGTGGGCGCAGATCGACAAGTGGCGGGCGAAGAAATCGCTGGCCTATCGCGTATCGAACGACATCATCAAGCCGCAATACGCCATCGAACGGCTGTTCGCGCTGACCAAGGACCGCGACACCTACATCACCACCGAGGTCGGCCAGCACCAGATGTGGGCGGCGCAATTCTACCGGTTCCAGGAGCCGAACCGCTGGATGACCTCCGGCGGGCTCGGCACCATGGGCTACGGCCTGCCGGCCTCGGTCGGCGTGCAGCTCGCGCACCCGGGCTCGCTCGTCATCGACATCGCCGGCGAGGCCTCGGTGATGATGACCATGCAGGAGATTTCGACGGCGGTGCAATACGACCTGCCGGTGAAGATCTTCATCATCAACAACAAATACATGGGCATGGTGCGCCAATGGCAGGAATTGCTGCATGGCGGGCGCTATTCGCACAGCTATAGCGAGGCGCTGCCCGATTTCGTGAAGCTGGCCGAGGCCTATCATGCCCACGGCATCCGCTGCGAGCATCCGCGCGATCTCGACGGGAAAATCCGCGAGATGATCGAGGTGAAGCGGCCGGTGATCTTCGATTGCGTGGTCGACCCGGCGGAGAACTGCTTCCCGATGATCCCGTCGGGCCGTGCCCACAATGAGATGCTGCTCGGCGACGCCGCGGCGAGCGTCGAGGACGCCGTGACCGAGGCCGGCAAGATGCTGGTTTAGAGGCGAATGGCGAAATGGCGAGCGGCGAATAGGGCAGAAAGCACTTTCCATTCGCCACTCGCCACTCGCAATGGAGATTTCCGTGAGCACGACGACAACCACTCATTATCCCGCGTCGACCCGAACCGAGCAGGTCGAGACCCGCACCCTGTGCGTGCTGGTCGACAACGAGCCCGGGGTTCTCGCCCGCGTCATCGGGCTGTTCTCCGGCCGCGGCTACAACATCGACTCGCTCACGGTGTCGGAGACCGAGCACGAGAAGCATCTGTCCCGCATCACCATCGTCACCCGCGGCACCCCCATGGTGCTCGAGCAGATCAAGAACCAGCTCGACCGCCTGGTGCCGGTGCACCGCGTCGTCGACATCACCATGGCGGGGCCGTCGATCCAGCGCGAGCTCGCCATGGTCAAGGTGCGCGGCAAGGACGAGCACCGCATGGAGGCGCTGCGTCTTGCCGACGCGTTCCGCGCCCGCGTCATCGACGCCACCACGGAAAGCTTCGTGTTCGAGATCACCGGCGCGTCGGAAAAGATCGAAAGCTTCATCAACCTGATGCTGCCCGTGGGTCTCGTCGAAGTGTCGCGCACCGGCATCGTCGCCATCGCGCGCGGGCCGGAGGCGATGCTGAGCCGGGCGTGAGAAGACGGCTCATTGGCGCGGGCGAAGAGGGAATACGCGGGGCGGGCCGAACGATGTTGCTTCGCGGAGCTTGCCGTCGGGCCGGCCACTTCGGGCCGGACCCGTTGGCTTGCAATGACGGCTACTTGCCTGACAGCTTGCCGACGAAGCTCGCGAAGCGGTCGATGAAGCCTTGCAGGAATTTCTGCGTGGTCTCGTCGCCGATATTGCCCCCATCGTCGAACAGGTTCGGCTTGAAGCTGATATAGGCTTCGCCGCCCATGATGTTGGCGCCGAGGCTGGCGCCGAGCATGGAGCGCAGATGCAACTGCGCCAATGCCGTGCCGAGCGCGCCCGGCGATGTGCCGGTGATGAAGACCGACTTGCCGGCCCAGCGGTTGGTGCCGGCCGGCCGCGCGCCCCAGTCGATCGCGTTCTTCAGCACCGCGGAAATCGAGCGATCGTGCTCCGGCGTGACGATCAGAATGCCGTCGGCCTTGGCGATCTCATCCTTGAAGCGCGTCACCTCGGGCGCCGGATTGGCCTCGTGGTCCTGGTTGAACAGCGGCAGGTCGTCGATGCGCACCGCATGGACGTCGAATTTTTCGGCGGCGAGCTTGGCCAGCGCCGCCGCGTATTTGCGGTTGATCGATTCCTTGCGGTTCGAGCCGACGATGATGGCGAGATGGGGCTTGGGCATGATTGAATTCCTCGGTGAGGATACGTAACTAGGGCTACATAGGTGACCGACCGCGCGGCCGGCAAGAGGGCACATCGATGAAACCGAGACACATGCATTTGCCCGCCGACTGCCGCGCCATCAGCGACGTGCTGGCCCGGATCGGCGACAAGTGGTCGGTGCTGGTGGTGACGCGGCTCGGCGGCGGCGCCATGCGGTTCAACGAGCTGCGCCGCGCCGTCGGCGGCATCTCGCAGCGCATGCTGACCTTGACGCTGCGCGGGCTCGAGCGCGACGGCCTGGTCACCCGCACGGTGTTCCCGACCATCCCGCCGCGGGTCGAATACGCGCTCACCCCGCTCGGCCGCGATCTGCTGCAGCCGGTCTCGGCGCTCGGCGAATGGGCGACCCGCAACCAGGCCAAGATCGCCCGCGCCCGGGAGCGGTTCGATGCCGTTGCGGCGTCTTGAGCATCGGGCTTGTCCAAAGGCGCCGCAGAACCTAGAAGCTTCACCGATACATCAAACGGCCGGGGCTGCCGTTCACTTCGGCGTCCCGGCCCAGTAGGGGTGGAGACCATGCGTGTTTATTACGATCGCGATGCCGACCTGAACCTGATCAAGGGCAAGAAAGTCGCCATTATCGGCTATGGCAGCCAGGGCCATGCCCATGCGCTCAATCTGCGCGATTCCGGCGTCAAGGACGTCATGGTGGCGCTGCGCAAGGGCTCGCAGGGCGTCAAGAAGGCGGAAAGCGAGAAGCTTCCGGTCAAGGAGGTCGCCGAGGCCGCCAAATGGGCCGACGTGATGATGATGCTCACGCCGGACGAATTGCAGGCCGACATCTACCGCGATCATCTCGCCGCCAATATGAAGGAAGGCGCGGCCATCATGTTCGCCCACGGCCTCAACATACACTTCAACCTGATCGAGCCGCGCCCCGACCTCGACGTGATGATGATCGCGCCGAAGGGCCCGGGCCACACCGTGCGCTCGGAATATCAGCGCGGCGCCGGCGTGCCGTGCCTGCTCGCGGTGCACCGCGACGCCTCCGGCAATGCCCACGACCTGGCGCTGTCCTACGGCGCCGCGATCGGCGGCGGCCGCGCCGGCATCATCGAGACCACCTTCAGGGAGGAATGCGAGACCGACCTGTTCGGCGAGCAGACCGTGCTGTGCGGCGGCCTGGTCGAATTGATGAAGGCCGGCTACGAGATGCTGGTGGAAGCCGGCTACGCGCCGGAGATGGCCTATTTCGAATGCGTCCACGAGGTGAAGCTGATCGTCGACCTGATCTACGAAGGCGGCATCGCCAACATGAACTATTCGGTGTCGAACACCGCCGAATATGGCGAATACGTCTCCGGCCCGCGCGTCATCACCGAGCAGACCCGCGCCGAGATGAAGAAGATCTTGGCCGACATCCAGTCCGGCCGCTTCACCAAGGACTGGATGCTGGAGAACAAGGTAAACCAGACCTCGTTCAAGGCGACCCGCGCTAAGCTCGCCGAGCATCCGATCGAGCAGGTCGGCGCCAAGCTGCGTGAAATGATGCCGTGGATCAAGCAGCGGGCGCTGGTCGATCGAAGCCGGAATTAGCCCGCACTGGCGACCGTCATCCCGAGGCGCCCGCGCCGTAAGCGCGGTCACGGGCCGGCCACTTTGGGCCGGACCCGCTGGCTCGCGCCTCAGGATGACGGAATGCGCGCACGCGACGTCGACGTGACGGTCTTGTCACGACGATTTAAATACAGTTTTATGACAAGGCGCCGTGGGCCGGGGCTGTTAGCTTAAGGGTGGGTCATTTCCGGGCACGCGCGCCCGCTGATGCGTGCTGCCCTGTTGTCCCTGAGTTATCGGCTGGGTGCTGCCGGCATCGTCGCCCGCTTCGGCTTTTGGCGGCTCGCCCTCGTCATCGGCCCCCATCTCGCCGCCTTCGCCATCATGCTCGCCACCGAGACCCGGCCGATCGAGGTCGCGACCTTCCTGTGCGCCTGGGGCATCCTCAATTTCCTCTGGCTGGCGCTGACGCGCCGCCCCGTCGTTGCCGGCGCGGTCGCGCTGTTGCTGATGACGGTGTTGGTGCTGCTGTCCGACCTCAAGTACCACGTGCTGATGATGACGGCGAGCTTCGTCGACGTGATGATCGTCGACACCGACACGGTGAGCTTTCTGTTCACGATCTTCCCGGCGTTGCGCTGGATCGTGGCGCTGTGCATCGTCGCCATCGTGCCGCTCCTGGTGCTGGCGTGGCGCGCCGATCCGTTCCGCGTCCGCCGCCGCAGCGCCGCCGCGGCGCTGCTCGCTTGCGTTGCCGGCCTCACCGCACTGGAAATGCGGCTGCCGCTGCAGCCGTTCGAGGCTTTCGCCGGCGGCGCTCAAGTGTCGTCGTTCGCGCGCTCCGGCGTCGACGCCATCGCGGAGCTCATGACCAACGGCCTGATGCAATCGGATCCGGTGTCTGCCGACCGTCTGCAGGGGACCGACGACGTCACCTGCGAGCCGGCAAAAAAGCCGCCGCACATTATTCTGATCCACGACGAGTCGAGCTTCGACATCCGCATGGCGCCGGGCATCAAGGTGCCGCCCGGCTACGGCGCGCACTTCAAGTCGTTCGACGGCAGGGAGCGTAACTTCCTGGTCGAGGGCAACGGCGGCCCGAGCTGGTTCACCGAATACAACGTGCTGGAAGGCCTGTCGGCGCGCACCTTCGGCCGATTCTCCTATTTCGTCACCCGGATCGCCGCCGGCCGGGTCGAGCGCGGCTTGCCGGCGGCGCTGCGCCGCTGCGGTTACCGCACCTTCTCGCTCTATCCGGCGCTCGGCGCCTTCATGAGCGCGAAGAGCTTCCAGGCCACGACCGGCGTGCAGCATTTCTTCGACCAGCACGATCTCGGCGCCGGCGACATCGAGCCGGATAGTTTTTTCTTCGACGCCGCGGCAAAGATGATCGCCCACGAGCACGCGCGCAGCCCGATGTTCGTGTTCGTCTACCTCGCCGCCAATCACTTTCCGTGGGATTTCCGCTATCGGCCCGACCTGATGCCGCAATGGCGCGATCTCGGCAACGTGCCGCCGGTCGACGAATATCTGCGCCGCCAGGCGCTCAGCGCTCAGAATTATTCCGACTTTCTGACCCGGCTGAAACGCGAATTCCCCGACGAGTCGTTCCTCATCGTGCGGTTCGGCGATCACCAGCCGGACTTTGCCGCCCGCGTGCTCGATCCCGGGCTCGACGACGAAGCGATCGAGCGCCGCCTGATGGCGTGGGACCATCACTACTTCACCACCTATTACGCCATCGACGCGGTGAATTTCCGACCGGTCGACGTGTCGTCGGCCCTCGACACGCTCGAAGGCCCTTATCTACCGCTGGTGGTGCAGGAAGCCGCGGGGCTGCCGCTCGATCCGTCCTTTGCCGAGCAGAAAAAAATTCTCATCCGCTGCAACGGATTGTTCTACGGCTGCGACAACGGTGCCGAGGCGCGCCATTTCAACCGCATGCTGATCGACGCCGGCTTGATCAAGAATCTCTGACTCCTGTATCCCGGACGCGCTGCGCGGCGCCCGGGAAAACACCGCTCTACACCCGGCTTGATCTCGAATCTGCGGCCGCTACGCTCCGGGCGCCATCACAATCGATAACAGGGAGGATCGACATGAAGCGACGTCTGTTTGCGCCCGCTGCCGCGACATTGGCACTGGGCTTGGCCGGCACGACGGCCAACGCCGCCGACATATTCACGCTGACGTCGAAGACGTTTGCGGACGGGCACATGATGCCGAAGAAGGTTGCCAACAGCCACGAGATTATGCCGAACAATCCGAACTGCGTCGGCGACAACGTCTCGCCGGAATTGTCGTGGCGCAACGTGCCGGAGGGCACCAAGAGCCTCACGCTGCTGATGTTCGATCCGGAAGGCCGCGCGCCGAGCGGCGTCAGCCATTGGGTCGCCTACGGCATTGCGCCAACGGTGACCGGCTTCGCCGAGGGCGAGACCAGCAAGGACTCCGACAAGTATGTCGGCGGCAAGAGCCTGATGGGCGTCGGGCACTATTCCGGCCCCTGCACGCCGCCCAACGCCGCTCCGCACCACTACACATTCGTCCTGATCGCCACCGACTTCGAGCCGAAGGAGTGGCCGTCCGGCCTGACGCGCGACGAAGTGATCGCCAAGTTCGGACCGCCGCCGGCCCACGTGAAAGGCACCGCCGGCCTCGTCGGCTTGTTCGTCAATCCGTGGCACGAGTAAGGGCGTTCTACGCTGACTACTGACATCATCGCGCTCGACCGCGCGGACATCGCGGTCGAGCCTTTTTCTTGGCGCTTTGCCGCCGAGCGGCGCGGCGATATCGACCGCTATTTCGGCGCGCTGCAGCAGCAGCGGCCCGGCGTCTGGAACGGCCGCGCGCTGCTGCTCAGCCGCTTCGCGATTTCCGGCCGCGCGCTCCGGGGCGCCTGCTTCGAGACCGATTACGCAAGCTTCCTCGCTTGGCGCGACAACGAGTTTCCCGATCCGACGGTCTTTAATTTCTTCGCTGCGGCGGCGTTGCGCTCGGCGGACGGAGCTTATCTGCTCGGCGAGATGGGCTCCCACACCGCGGGTGCCGGGCGCACGTATTTCTGCTGCGGCACGCCGGAGCCCGCCGACGTCGGCGCCGGCGGCGCGATCGATCTCGACGACAACCTGTCCCGCGAACTTTTGGAAGAGACCGGCATTGCCATGACGGAGCTCGATGTCGAGCCCGGATGGATTTTGGTGCGCGACCGTTGCTTTCTCGGCTTCATGAAGCGAGTGACCGCGCGCGACGACGCCGAGCGGCTCCGCGAGCGGATCAGGCGACACATCGCCGCCGACAAGCATCCGGAGCTGGCCGACATGCGCATCGTCCGCGGCCCCGCCGATATCGATTCCCGGATGCCGCCGTCGGTGGTCGCCTTTGTCGAGCGCCAGTGGCGTTAGCGCGAACACGCCGCGAAGCGAGGAAGTCATGAAGCTCGCCAAGATCGTCAAGCAGTGCCGGATCGACAAGCCGCAGCATTTCAAGCTCGCCGACCACGATCCGGCCGAGCGCTTCGGCCTCTCCACCGACATCGAGGACGTCAAGCCGATCCTGGCCGAAGGCACCGTGCGGATGGAGGAGCTGCAGCAGCGCCTCAACGCGGACGGCCGCTGGAGCGTGCTGATCGTGCTGCAGGGCATGGATGCGGCCGGCAAGGACGGCGTGATCAAGCACGTCATGTCGGGCGTCAATCCGCAGGGCTGCGACGTGCATGGCTTCAAGGCGCCGACGCCCGAAGAGCTCGCCCACGACTTTCTCTGGCGCGCCGCCAAGGTGGTGCCGGCGCGCGGCCAGATCGGCATTTTCAACCGCTCCCATTACGAGGAAGTGCTGGTGGTACGGGTGCATCCGGACATGCTGAGGAAGCAGAACCTGCCGCCGGCCGCCACCGGCAAGACGATCTGGAAGCACCGCTTCAAGGAGATCCGCGCCTTCGAGCATCACCTGGCGCGCACCGGCACCGTGGTGCTGAAATTCCACCTGCGCATTTCCCGGCAGGAGCAGCGCCAGCGTTTCCTGGCGCGGCTCGACGAGCCCGCCAAGCGCTGGAAGTTCTCGATGAACGACGTCGTCGAACGCCGCTACTGGGACGACTATATGGCAGCCTACGAGGAGACGATCCGCGAAACTTCCACCGACTATGCGCCGTGGTACGTGGTGCCGGCGGACCACAAGCATGTCGCCTGGCTGGTGGTCTCGGCGACCATCATCGAGGCGCTGGAAGGGCTCAAGCTCGACTATCCGAAGGTCGCCGGCACGGCGCTCGAGGAGTTGAAGAAGGCGGAGCGGGCGCTGCGGGCCGAGAAATAACGGCATGGCCGGCCGCGCTGCGGCTCGACCCGGTTCGGGCATCGCCAGGGATCAGGAGAGCCTTGCGGATGGGAGCCCGCTTCCGCTACAAGGAGGCCGGTCCAACATAGGGATTAACGCGGCTTTCACCTTAATCCGCGACCTTTGGGCCGTAACGAGGGCTAGCAGGCAAGCAATGTCGCCGCGCCGTGGCATTTTCCGCGCGATGATCCGGGGGGCCAAACCGGCCGCGCCCGGCGCTGCCCTCATTCTCGCTGGGCTCCTGCTCCTTAGCGCCCCCTGAGGGCCGGCTGGGCGTTTGCGCCTGGGCACTCAGGGGTCGAGCGGAAGCAACGGAACCCTGAGAGCGCCCCGACCCGAAGCGGCGGGCGCAAACGAGAAGGACCCTCACCATGACTACGAACGAGCCGGCCGAGTCTTCGGCCACCAATTCCGCGCCGGCAAAGTCCGAGAAGGATCGCGTCGTCATCTTCGACACCACGTTGCGCGACGGCGAGCAGTGCCCAGGCGCCACCATGACCCACGAGGAGAAGCTCGAAGTCGCGGAGCTCCTCGACACCATGGGCGTCGACGTCATCGAAGCCGGGTTCCCGATCGCCTCCGACGGCGACTTCGCCGCCGTCCACGAGATCGCCAAGCGCACCAAGAACGCCGTGGTGTGCGGTCTCGCCCGCGCCGGCTTTAAAGACATCGACCGCGCCGGCGAGGCGGTCAAGCCGGCCCGGCAGTCGCGCATCCACACCTTCATCTCCACCTCGCCGGTGCACATGAAGTGGAAGCTCCAGCTCGAGCCGGAAAAGGTCTACGAGATGGTGATCGCCTCGGTGACCCGCGCCCGCAGCCACACCGACAACGTCGAGTGGTCGTGCGAGGACGGCACCCGCACCGAGCACGATTTCCTCTGCCGCTGCATCGAGGCGGCGATCAAGGCCGGCGCCACCACCATCAATATCCCCGACACCGTCGGTTACACGGTGCCGGAGGAATATTTTGCCCTGATCAAGATGGTGCGCGAGCGGGTGCCGAATTCCGACCAGGCGGTGTTCTCGGTGCATTGCCATGACGATCTCGGCATGGCGGTGGCGAACTCGCTCGCCGGCGTGCGCGCCGGCGCCCGGCAGATCGAGTGCACCATCAACGGCATCGGCGAGCGCGCCGGCAATGCGTCGCTCGAAGAAGCGGTCATGGCGATGCGGGTGCGCAGCGACGTCATGCCGTTCTGGACCGGCGTCGACGCCACCATGCTGACGCGGGCGTCGAAGCTCGTCGCGGCGGTGACCTCGTTCCCGGTACAGTTCAACAAGGCGATCGTCGGCCGCAACGCCTTCGCCCACGAGAGCGGCATTCACCAGGACGGCATGCTCAAGCACACCCAGACCTACGAGATCATGCGGCCCGAGGACGTCGGCGTGAAGCAGACCTCGCTGGTCATGGGCAAGCATTCCGGCCGCCACGCCTTCGTGCATAAGCTCGAAGAGCTCGGCTACAGGCTCGCCGACAATCAGTTGGAAGACGCCTTCGTGCGCTTCAAGGCGCTGGCCGACCGCAAGAAGCACGTCTACGACGAGGACATCGAGGCTTTGGTCGACGAGGAGATCGCGACCTTCCAGGACCATATCAAGCTCGTGTCGCTGTCGGTGATCGCCGGCACCCGCGGACCGCAGCGCGCCACCATGAAGCTCGACGTCGACGGCCGGCAGGCGCTCGAAGAGCGCGAGGGCAACGGCCCGGTCGATGCGGTGTTCAACTGCATCAAGGCGATCGTGCCGCACGAGGCGGTGCTGGAGCTCTACCAGGTGCACGCCGTGACCGCCGGCACCGACGCCCAGGCCGAAGTCTCGGTGCGGCTGTCGGAGCAGGGCAGGACGGTGACCGCCAAGGGCGCCGATCCCGACACCCTGGTCGCCTCCGCCAAGGCCTATCTCGGCGCGCTCAACAAGCTCGTCGCCCGCCGCGCCCGCGGCAAGATCGAGCCGATCGCCGTGACCGAGCGGCGCATTCACTCGACGGATGTCGGCTAAAAGGCGAGGGCGCTCTCGTCTTCTGGCGTCGTCATGGCCGAGACAAGCCCGGCCCCAAGCCCGGCCCCAAGCTTGGCCCACGACGGGTCAGTCATAAGCCGCAGCTTGCTTCCGCCGCTCTTTATTTCCGCCGCGGCCGGATCAAACACGTAAAAGGGCCGCTCGCGAGAGCGGCCCCTGAGTTCGGGAGGATCGTCGAACGCTACTTTACAGGTCAGCGGAAGTGATAGTTCAGGCCCACGCGCACGATGTTGTCGGTGACGTGGGTCGACAGATTGACCGGCGCGAAGATGCCCAGTCCGGCGAACGCGCTGTTGAACGTGCCGAAGTCCATGTAGAGATATTCGAGCTTCGCGGTCCAGGCACCGCTGATGACGCCCTCGACGCCGGCGCCGATGGTCCACCCGGCCCGGGTCGCGTTACTGGTTGCGGATGCTGCCGCCGTGGTCGTCCCTCCCCCAAAGGGAGTGGTGGTGACCGTAAGCGACTCGGTGCTCCTGATCTCGCCATAGGCCAGGCCGCCGGTGACGTAGAACAGCCAGGTCGGACTGGCGAGCAGGCCGAGCCGCCCGCGCACCGTGCCGAACCATGGCAGTTTTTCCTCGTCGTTGAGGACGCCAGTGTTTGTGAACAAACCGGCGCCGGGAATGGTGGTCACGACAGTCCCGCTGCGGTACGCCGCCGCCCGCTCGCTGCTGCCCTGGATGTCGGCCTCAAGGCCGAATAGCCACGAATTCGCCTGCCAATTGTAACCGATCTGGCCGCCACCGATGATGCCATCGAGATCGGCTGAGGTGGATCCCGGCGGGAACGGCACCGCGGGTACGCCGTAGGTCGCCGTGTCGTTGGCTTTGCCGAGGCTGCCGCCGAGGTTCACGCCGACATACCAGCCGGTCCAACTGTAAGCCGGCGGCGGCGGCGCCTTGAGCGCCAGATCGGCTGCGTTTGCGGTGTCGATCCCGGCGATGGCAGCGACGGTGCAAGCCAGCAACAGAAACTTTTTCATCGGACCCTCTCGCCCTCGAGGTTCTCGTGGCGTTTGCCACCAATGCAGGCAGGCACCACAAACTAGCAAATTACGCGCGCGAATTCTGTGATACTTCGGCAACAGGCGGACGGAAAACGCCGAGTGCTGGAACAGCGCCTTGACGATGATCGCGTCCGGCAGAATCCGCCTGTAATTCTCGCAGCTTGGCGGAACCGGCCGGGGCGGCGGGGGTAACATGCTGCCGGAGGCCGGTTGCCGATGCGCAGGGCGGCGCGCCCGGCCACCGGAGAAATGCACTACGCTTTGCACAAGTCGAGGCGGCTGCACGCACCCGCCACGCTTGCCCGCCCCGGACGCGCTGGCTATATGTGCCGCAAGGGCGCCGCTCCCTGACGGAGCGGCTTCTTCGTCTGTAGCGTCGCAGTGGCGCCCCGGCCAATGGTGGAACGGCCTGACCTTCGTTAACGTCGTCGGTTAGGGCGCATAGCTCAGTTGGTAGAGCAGCTGACTCTTAATCAGCGGGTCCAAGGTTCGAGTCCTTGTGCGCCCACCACCGCTGGAATGTACATCACAAATTCAACGCCATCGGGCTTCCGAAACGAATCAGTTCGACTGCGCAACAGGATGTTGCCACCGCTTACTGAACTAGGGTGTCCTTTCCAGCAACTCCCTGAGCTTGGCCAGCTCATTGTCGACCAGCTTAATCTGTTCGTCGAAGAAGTCGTCAGTGAAGTTGGGCGGCTGGAAGAA
>JASHQO010000059.1 GCA_030039105.1 Xanthobacteraceae bacterium | reverse complement strand
GTATTACGCCTGGACCTTGCACAAGGCGTATTTGGCTTACGGCGCTCAGGCGATTGCCGCGCAGTTTGTCGCCACGCTCAAGGATTTTCCGCCGCGGCAGAAACCACAGAGCTTCAATCTCGATCAGATCATGGAGCGGCTCAACCGTCCGGCCGAGAGCGACTGAACGTCGCCGCCGCGCCGGCCGGCGGCGATATCGGCCGGCTCGCGCCCGGCGCCCACATCGCGCGATCCGCCGCTAGAGCGGGATGAGTTTTAGTCGAATCGTCATCCCGCTCCGGCTTTTTGCTTGCGCACGATCTTTTCAGAAAACCGGTTGCTACCCTCGGATCGAGTCCGAGGGCCGGCTGTTTCGGGATCGTGCTTTAGGTTGTCGACGCAACGGCATGTGCGTAAAATTTCGTGTGGGTAAAAACCGGGAGGAAACGACAATGCTCAGCTTCGTTCGCGCATTCAGGTTAGCAGCGATTGCCGCGTTGGCGGTCGCCGCGCTGGCGGCAGCGCCGACGCCGTCGCAGGCCCAGACCGGCACCGTGCGGCTGCACCTCGTCAAGGCCGGCTTCATCGTCGGCGTCGGCGGCGGTAGCGGCGTCCTGCACTACCATGGCCACGCCTACCGGCTGCGGGTCGGCGGCATCGGCCTGGGTTCGCTCGGCGTGGCCGCGGTGGACCTGGTCGGCACCGCCTCGAATTTGCACGATCCCCGCGACATCGTCGGCACCTATGCGGGCGCCGGCGCCGGCGGCGCGTTCGTCGGCGGCGCGCAGGTCGCGACCGTGCAGAACGAAAAGGGCGTGGTGCTGTCGCTGCGCGGCGTCCAGGCCGGGTTTCAGGTCTCGCTCGGCCTCGGCGGCATGACCATCTCGATGCGCTGAAGCTTTTCAGCCTTCCCCTGCAGGGGAGGCTGAGGGCCGATCAACCTGCCGCGTTGAGTAGCGCCATCGCTTCGGCGTGCACGCGCCTGTCGCCGGCGGCGACGATGCGGCCGCCGTTGTGCGGCCGGCCGTTGTCCCATGTCGTCATGATGCCGCCGGCGCCCTCGACGATCGGGATCAGCGCCAGCACGTCGTGCGGCTTGAGCTCGGTCTCGATCAGAACGTCGACGTGGCCGGCGGCAAGCATGCAATAGGCGTAACAGTCGCCGCCGTAGCGCGACAGCCGCACTTTCTGCTCGACGCGGCGAAAGCTTTCGCGGTCGGGCTCCTGCATCAGCAGCGGGCTCGTCGTGAGCATGATGGCGTCGGCCAGCGCCGCGCACGGGCGCACCCGCAAGGCGCGGTCGCCGGCGGGGCCGCGATAGCGCGCGCCGCTGCCGTCGCCGGTAAAATGCTCGCGGGTGAACGGCTGGTGCATCATGCCGTAGATCGGCGCGCCGTGGCGCGTCAGCGCGATCAAGGTGCCCCAGGCCGGCAGGCCGCAGATGAAGGATTTGGTGCCGTCGATCGGATCGAGCACCCAGACGTATTCGGCGTCGGGTTTTTCGGCGCCGAGCTCTTCGCCGATCACGCCGTGCTCGGGGAAAGTGCGCTTGATCAGGGCCCGCATCGCGGCCTCGGCGGCGCGGTCGGCCGCCGTCACCGGGTCGAAGCCGCCGGACTGGCTCTTGTTCTCGACGCTGAGCGCGCTGCGGAAGAACGGCCGGATGGTCTCGCCGGAAACGGTGGCGAGCTCGTCGACGAAAGCGGCGAAATCGATGGCCGTCATGTTTTTTGCCTCGCGCTGCGCCGTGGCGAACGGTTTCCACAACGGCCATCGCAGTGTGGCCGATCCGCCACGCGCGCCTGAAATGCGCTGGAACCGGGACGGCCGCTTGAGAACCGCTGCTGCATATTTGTGCAGATCGGCACCACATCGCTAACCCATTGTCGAAATTTGGTTATTTCTGCCGTCATGTCAGCTTCGACAGGGCCGAAAATCTGCCCTGCTCACACTGCGGGATAAATAGGTCAGCAGGACTTGCGTTTTGTGCGGCGCGGTGTATCTTATTGCAGTGCGGTAGCGGGAGGCTCTCTCGCGCTACCGTCGCCCTCCTTGGGCGTTTCCTCCCTAGACTTGGGCCGCTCCCGCAAGGTGAGCGGCCCTTTTTCTTTTTTGTGGCCTATTCCGCTTCTTTTTGGCCTATTCCGCCGCCGCCCGATAGGGCCGCAGCTCTTCCAACGGGATGGCGGCGAGGCGATCGGACAGCAGCTCGAACTCATTCGCCAGCCGCGTAAACGACGACGACCGTTCGTAGCGGCGCTCGTCCATATACAGCGCGCGGTTGATCTCGAGCTGGATGGCGTGCAGCCCGGTGGTCGGGTTGCCGTAATGCTCGGTGATGAAGCCGCCCGCATAGGGCTTGTTGCGGCTCACCACATAGCCGAACTCGCGCAGCGTCTGCTCGACCGTCTCGGCGACCATCGGCACGCAGCTCGTGCCATAGCGGTCGCCGAGCACGAAATCGGCGCGCGGCCGCTCGTCCCGCGTGCCGGTCGCCGACGGCATGGAGTGGCAATCGACCAGGATCGCCGCGCCGAAATCGCGATGCAGCCGCGTGAACAAGCGCCGCAGCGTGCGGTGATACGGCTTGTACAGACCGTCGATGCGGCGCAGCGCTTCGCCGACCGCGATGCGCTGATCGTAGATCTCCTGGGCGTCGCCGACCACGCGCGCCACGGTGCCGAGGCCGCCGGCGACCCGCATCGAGCGGGTATTGGCGAAGGATGGCAGCCGGCCGTCGAACATGCGCGGGTCGAGCTCGTAGGGCTCGCGGTTGACGTCGACGTAGCAGCGCGGGAAGTGCGCCTTCATCACCGGATGGCCGCGCACCGGGATGCCGGCGATGAGATCGTCGACGAAGCTATCCTCGGAGCGGCGCAGCGTCGCCAGATCGAGCCGCGATGTCAGAAGGAAGCCGCGCGGATAGACCCGGCCGCTGTGCGGCGAGTTGAACAGCACCGGGCCGCGGCACTCCGCCGGCTCGATGGCCTCGAAGGGGGGATCGAATTCGTCCTGGATTTCCAACATGAGGCCTGGCGGGGCTTTCGACTGGGTACAACCCGGCATCCGCTCCCCTAGCGTGCGCCAACGGCCATTGTCCATAGGAGTCCGCGGCTTGCCAAGGGCGCATGCCGGCTGCGGCGAAATTGGCCGGCTTTCACCTCATCTTTACCCGGCATCGGGCTTTATGGAATCTAGGGGACCGGCGGCAGCCGGGTTCGAGGAGCTATGTCCAAAATCCTGCTTGCGGAAGACGACGTCGACATGCGCCGATTCCTGGTCAAGGCGCTGCAGAATGCCGGCTTCGACGTCATTTCCTACGATAACGGCCTGTCGGCCTATCAGCGGCTGCGCGAAGAGCCGTTCGAGCTGTTGCTGACCGACATCGTCATGCCGGAAATGGACGGCATCGAGCTTGCTCGCCGCGCCGCCGAGCTCGACCCCGACATCAAGATCATGTTCATCACCGGCTTTGCCGCCGTGGCGCTCAACGCCGATTCCAGCGCGCCGAAGCACGCCAAGGTGCTGTCGAAGCCGATCCACCTGCGTGAGCTGGTCAACGAAGTGCAGAAGCTGCTGGCGGCGTGAACCGTAAACCGTAAACCGATCGTGAGCCTATCGTGCTCGTCCATCCGATCGCAGGCAGGCGGCGTCGGCCGCGCAAGGGTAGGCCACTGAGTAGGCCGCCGCTATGAACGCGATCACGGTCCCGCTATAGGCCGGTCGCTTTTCGCCGACGGAATTCGTGCCTTGCGCCACGCCCCAGGCGGTACGCCGACGTATTTCTTGAAACTGCGATTGAAGGCCGCTTCGGACTCATAGCCAACCTCTGCCGCTATCTGGGCAATGCTGGCGCCGGGGATTTCCAGGCGCCGCGCCGCAAGCTGCATGCGCCATCGCCCGAGATAATTCATCGGCGATAGTCCGACACAGCGGGCGAAACGTTCGGCAAAGACCGAGCGCGACAGACCCGCTTCGTGAGCCAACGTCTCCAGCGTCCACTGTTCCGCGGGCCGCCCATGAATGGCCCGTATGGCCTGGCCGATGTGTCGGTCCCGCAGCGCCGACAGCCATCCGCGAGAATCGTCGGGCAAGTCGGCGATATGTTTCCGGATGACCTCGACGAACATCACTTCGGCGAGCTTCGCCAGCATCGTCTCACTGCCGGCGCCGCCGAGCTCGCTCTCATCGGCAGCGACGTGAAGCAAACTGACCAGCCAGCTTTGACTGGCTGCGGACATTTGAGCGCGAAACAGCCGCGGTAACGATTGGAGCAGCGGATTGAACGGCCGCGCGTCGCAACCGAGGTAGCCGCAGACAAAATGACAATCTATCTCGCCCGCGCCATGGTGGTGGAAAATAAACGGCAGCCGGCGATCCGTCGGACGAACGTACATTTCCAGATTAGGCTCGGCGTGCATGCCGGGAGCCGAACTCATGACGTTGCCGTCACCCATTGGGAAGATGACGATATCGCCCGCGTCGAGACGTGTGCCGTTTGTAGAGTCCTCGGTCAAAACCGCCCAGCAAGAGCCTGACAGCAGGGCGTGAAACTGAATCACATGCTCGGCCTCCGGCATCACTCTTCCGGCGATCGTCTCCGTATGGGGCGAGCCGCCCACGAAGGGCGCTTGAACATAGTTGTCGAAGAAAATTGCGCCGGTCAGCCGTACCGCGCGGAGAACATCGGACAAAATATCCATGAGCTGAGCTTCCTACGCGAGATCACCCGATTCTCCGTTCATTTGCAGTACGATAGTCTAAAGCAAATAAAGTCCCTTGTCATTCGGCGCCACGCTCGGTCTGGAAGATTTCGGACGATTGAGCAACAGAACCGGATGGCCGGGCATGTGCCATTCACGGCTTTGCACCTAACGTAGATTGTCGCTCTAACCGCTGCGACGTTTCGCGTGGGAGAAAAACATGGTGAACGATGCCGCCTTAGCCGACTTCGCCAAGAGCCTTCGTGGCCTCGTCATTGCGCGCGGTCATCCGGATTATGAGGACGCGCGAAAGCTCTATAACGCCATGATCGACAAGCGGCCGCTGGCCATGGCGCGCTGCAGCGACGTCGCCGATGTGATGGCGGCAATCAATTTCGGGCGCGACAATAAGCTTCCGATCGCCGTGCGCGGCGGCGGCCACAACGGGCCGGGCTTTGGCAGCGTCGACGGCGGGTTGGTCATCGATCTTTCGATGATGAAAGGCGTCAGGGTCGATCCGGCAAAGCGAACGGTGCGGGTCGGTGCCGGTTGTGTCACCGGCGACGTCGATCACGCCACCGCCGCCTTCGGCCAGGCGGTCCCCTTCGGCGTGGTCTCCACCACCGGCGTTGCCGGACTGACGCTGAGCGGCGGCCATGGCTATCTCAGCCGTCAATACGGTCTCGCCGTGGACAATCTGCTCGAGGCCGACGTGGTGCTGGCCGACGGCAGGTTCGTCACCGCTTCGGCGGCGGAGAACGCCGAGCTGTTTTGGGCGTTGCGCGGCGGCGGCGGAAACTTCGGCGTCGCGACCAGCTTTTTGTTCCGCACCAGTCCGGCCGGCATCGTCTATGGCGGACCCATTATCTTCGACCTCGCCGACGCCGGCGCGGTCATGCGGTGGTATCGCCAATTCCAACTGAGCGCGCCGGACGAGTTCTACATATTTCTTGCGCTGCAGACGGTCCCTCCCGGCGACCCCTTCCCCCAGCAGCATTGGGGTAAAAAGATGTGCGCGCTCGTCGTCTGCCATAACGGGCCGATCGCGGATGCCGAGAAAGCCGTTAACGCGGCCCGCGCAGCGCTGCCGCAACCGATCATCGACTGGGCGCAGCCGATGCCGTACCCGGTGCTGCAATCGCTGTTCGATCCACTCCTGCCGAAGGGCCTGCAGTGGTATTGGAAGGGCGACTTCGTGAACAGTTTGCCCGACGCCGCGATTGACGCCCATATCGCGCACACCGCCAAGGCGCCGACCCCTCTTTGCGGAATGCACCTTTACCCGATCGATGGTGCGGTCCACCGTCAGCGGCCGGACGCGACCGCATGGAGTTATCGCGACACGAAGTGGTCGATGGTCGTCTTCGGTGTCGGTCCCGATCCGGCCATGGCTCCTGCGCTCAAGCAATGGGCACGCGCCTATTGGGACGCCGTTCATCCGTTCAATCTTCCCGGCGCCTACGCCAACTTCATGATGGACGATGAGGGCGAGGCGCGCGTCAAGGCGGCCTACGGCAACAATTACCAACGGCTTGCAGCCGTGAAGAAGAAATACGATCCCGGCAACCTGTTCCGGATCAACCAAAACATCCGGCCAGCGGCGTAAGGTGCGCCGGCGCGCAACTAGGCGATCATGATGCAAGTCGCCGTCAGACAAAGCGCGACTCCACGTATCGTCGCGCGGCACACAGTCGTCGTTGCCAGAACTCCTCGCGCAGGAAAGGCGAGCGTATCTGTCGTCGCCGGTCCAGTTGCGCAGGGCATGCGACGCTTCAAAGGACTCGGGATTGCGGCTGGAGCGATCAAGCGCGCTTTTTCCGCCTTTGTCTGGTTCTGGAACATTCCGGTTCTTGGCGCGGAGGAAACGCTGGAGTCCGGATATTTGCGGACTGGGCGCTTCAATTAGGCTAAATCGGCTGCGGACTCATAAAACCTGAGCCATAGTCGGACTGTCGCTCGCGACGACGCAGCATTTCGGTCGCCTTCGGGCCGAAGCGGACCTTGAACCGAGCTGCGCTGAATCACCATACCTGTCGCCGCTCGAACGAAACCTGCGGCGATCGATCCGCCTGCAAGGCGTGCCCGATCGCTCCTCGCAACGACGGCGATTACTTCGTGCCGTAGGCGCGGTCGCCGGCGTCGCCCAGGCCCGGCAGGATGAAGCCGCTTGCGTCGAGGCTGTCGTCGACGGCGGCGGTCCAGATCGGCACGTCGGGGTGCAGGCCGCGCAGCCGTTCCAATCCTTCCGGCGCCGCGATCAAGCAGACGAAGCGGATCTCCTTGGCGCCACGCTCCTTGAGCCGCACCACCGCCGCCGAAGCGGTGTTGGCGGTAGCGATCACCGGCGACACGACGATGACGAGGCGATCGTGGATGTCCGACGGCGCCTTGAAGAAATATTCGACGGCGACGAAGGTTTCCGGCTCGCGATAGAGCCCGATATGGGCGACGCGCGCCGCCGGCACGAGGTCGAGCATGCCTTCGGCGAACGTCATGCCGGCGCGCAGGATCGGCGCGAACACCAGCTTCTTGCCGGCGATGCGCGGCGACATCATGCGCGCCATCGGCGTCTCGATCTCGACGTCTTGCAGCGGCAGGTCGCGGGTCACCTCGTAGCACAACAGCATCCCGATCTCCTTGAGGAGCTCGCGGAACGATTTGGTGGAAATATTCCTGGCGCGGATCAGGGTCAGCTTGTGCTGGACCAGTGGATGATCGACGATGGTGACGCCTTGCATGATCCCTCCCGGAGATGCGGTCAGAATACCGTGCCGTCGCTGACGACGGTAAGCGGCGGCGAACCGTCGGCGCGCTTTTCCCGCGCAATGGCGCGGCCGGCCGCCCAGGTGCCGCCTTCCAGCACCTTGGCGAGCGGCAGCGATCGTTCGTTCATGCCCAGGCGGGCGCGCAACATCTCGGCCAGCCGATCGAGCAGCGCCACCGTCAAGGCGCGCCATTCCACCACCAGCGGCTCGGCGACGTCGTGCGGCCGCGTCGCGTCGGCGGGGTCGCGCAACACCAGCACGCCGGTGTCGATGAACAGCCCGCCGTTGCGGTATTCGGCGAGCCCGGTCAGGCCGTCGATATCGGTCACGGTGAAGCCCGCCCATTGCAGCGGCTCGATCAGCGAGTAGGCGAGCCATTGCGACAGCTTGTGCAGCGGCACGAGGCCGCTCGTGGCATCGTCGGTGACGATCGCGCGATGCCGCCAGCAATCGCCGAGCGGCACGCCGCCGAGCGTCAGCCGC
>JASHQO010000058.1 GCA_030039105.1 Xanthobacteraceae bacterium | reverse complement strand
AGCTTCATCATCGGGATCAGGCTGTGGCCGCCGGCAAGCGCGCGGCCGTCATCGCCGAATTGGGCGAGCAGGCTTGCGGCTTCCTGAACCGACGATGGGCGATGATAGCTAAACGACCCAGGTATCACGGGCATCCTCCCTTGCGCACCACCCGCCGGCGGAGGTCATCACCGCGGCCGGCCTTCGGCGGCGCCAATACCGTTTGCGTCCTGAGGCTGCCAATGGTGGCGCCTTGTGCGCCGCAGCGGCAAGCGCCGGTGCACGGGCGCTCAAGGCGATGCACCAAATCCTGCACTTCCGCACCAACGGCGGCGCTGTCGCATGAATTGCGTCAGCAGAACTGACTTATCGCGAGGCCAGGTGATGGCGGCGATGCAGCGCCGTGCCCGGTTCGGCCCCCGTCAGCGCGGCGACTCTGGTCTTGAGCCAGCCGATACGGCTTCGGCTCACCGGCACCGCGTAGTTCTGCCGGGCGTCCATCTCGACCATCTCATTGTCGCCGGAGCGCCGGTAGCCGACCACCCGCTCGATATTGACGATGTGGCTCCTGTGGGTGCGCACGAAGCGGCTTTGGTCGAGGCGGGATTCGACGTCGCCGATGGCCAAGGGACAGAACAGCTTGTCGCTGCCGTTGAAGATGTAGGTGTAGTGCGCGTTGGCATGGATCGCGACCACGTCGTCGACGGCGAGGAAATGGGTGCCGCCGTCGCGCTCGACCGGAAGATGGCGGGCGAGGCGTCGCGGCGGTGAGCCGGCGCCGCCAAGCGGCCCCAGATTGCCGCGGCCGAATTCGGGATTTTGCTCGTGGGTGTTCTCATCAGCGCGAATTCCGTCATCCTGAGGTGCGCGCTGCAAGCGCGCCTCGAAGGATGCGGCCGAGGCGCCAAAGCTGCCCGGGCCGTCGCCCTTCGAGGGCCGCTGCGCGGCCACCTCAGGGTGACGGTGAACAGGGGCCGTCAGTTCGACAGCAATCGGTCCGACGTCATCGCGTGCTGCCGGCTGCGCTGCGCCGCGCGCCGGGTCGGGCACCAGGAACAAGAGGAAAATTCCCGACAGGCAGAACGCCACCACGGCGACGATGATGGCGAGCAGATCGGTCGACAGCGCCGGCGCGCTCGTTGCCTCCGAAGCTGTCGGAAACGGTAACACCGTCAAGCCTTCCATCGCGGTGTAGTGCATGCCGGACACGGCGACGCCGAACGCGATCGCCGACAGAATGAGCGGCGGACGGCCGCCGCGTCCGGTGGCGAGCCACAGCGCCAGGCCCGACGCCGCAATGGCGATCGCCATGCTGGAGGCCACCAAATAGCGGTCGTGGATCATGTAGGCCGAGGCGCTGAGCGCGCTCATGCCGATATAATGCATGGTGAAAATGCCGCCGCCCATCAGGCACGACGACAAGGTGAGCCGCAGCATGGTCAGCGGCCCGGAGCTCGTGGCGTAGACCGCGGCGCCCACGACGAAGACGCAGACCAGAAACGACAGCAGCGTCGGCAGCGCCAGATAATCGACCGAGAACGGCACGCGTACCGCCAGCATGCCGACGAAATGCATGGTCCAGATCGCGACCGCCAGCGACAAGGCGGCGCCGGCCAAGAGCAGACGCCGCCGCATGCCGTCGGCGCCGCCGATCTGCACGGCGAGGCTCAAGCCCACATAGGCGCCCTGGATCGCCATCACGATCGAGAGCAGCACCAGCCAAGTCTCGTAAGCGACCGGCATTGCCGTCAAATCCTTCGCCAGGAGACGACGTTTCAGGCCCATTCGCCAATGGGCCCTGCGGTCATTATAGATGAGTTTGCGGCTGCCGCGCGACCGGGTTCGCGGCCATCGCCGCCGCCGGAGCGCCGGCGGGACCGCGCGATCGGTCACACCAGATTATCGGGCGCCCTGCATCGAGGCGCCCGATGTCTTTGATTGCTTACGCCGTCCTAACAGCCGCAGCCGTAGCCGCCGTAACTGCCATAGCCGCCATAGCCGTAGGGCGCGACCGGCACCGTCGAGTAATAGACGTGGTAGCCGGGATTGTAGCCGGGCGCGTAATAGCCGCCGTATCCGGCGGGATAATAGCCCGGGGCGGTATAGTATCCGCCATAGGGGTAGCCGTAGCCCGCATAGCCATAGTTGCTAGCGGCGATAGCGCCGCCGATGACGGCGCCGGCGGCAAAGCCGCCGAGACCCCAGCCGACGCCGCGGCCCCAGCCGCCGCGGCCCCATTGCGCATCCGCCGCACCCGATGTCGCCAGCATCGTGGCGGCGATGGTCGTTGCAGCAACAAGCCCAATCAGAATCTTACGCATGACATTACCTCGTGCTGATGACTGAAGAGGCCTCCATGTCACGATCATAGCCGGAAGGGGCGGTCGTGGGGAGAGCCGTTTCCTGACGCACATTGCCGTCTTCGGCATGCAGTCGCTCAATATTTGGTCGACAAATGCAACAAATCTGAAACAAGCCCTATGCTTTGCCCAACGCGCCGCACCGATGCGTCGGGTCGCCAAATGCTCTCGTAGCCGCGACGAAATGCTTCAGGTCGAACGACTATGCCGCAAGCGCGTGCCGCTTGTGCCCCCTCGCCGCCGGTCTATCGTAAGGCAGCCATCACCTGCGTCGGATGGCCCGTGGGGGTCGACAATGACGCTGATCGATCTGGGACTCTGGCTGATACTCGCCGCGCTGATCGCAGTCATACCGCTCGGTTGCGTTATGACGCGGCCAGGCAAGAAAGAGGCACCGCAGGCGGACAAACCGACGTAACGCCGCCGCGGCTTTAAGGTTCGGATTGAGCAAAGAACGCCGACGCGGTCGGCCACGGCCGATGTTCGCCCCGGCCTATTCCGCCCCCAGCGCATTTCGCGCTAGAGCGGGATGAGTTTTGGTCGAATCGTCATCCCCGCTCCAGCCTTTTGCTTGCGCATGATCTTTTCCGAAAACCGCTTTCCACCCTCGGATCAAGTCCGAGGGCCGGCTTTTTCGGGATCATGCTTTAGATTAATCTCCGCCATGGAAGCGCCCAGGGAGATGCCCAATGGACATGAATATTGGCGTGCTCGACCACTATAATGTGTCGACCCGCAAGCTGAACGAGACGATCCGGTTCTACGAGGACGTGCTCGGCTTCAAGAACGGCTTTCGGCCGCAGTTCAGCTTCCCCGGCGCCTGGATCTACAGCGGCGACCAGCCGGTGCTGCACCTCAACGACATTTCCGGCACCGACCGGCAGCAGCCATCGGATTCCGGCGTCATCGATCATATCGCCTTCGGTAGCCGCGGCTTTGAGGCGGCCAAGCGCCACCTCGACGGCAAGGGCGTGCCATACCGCATCAACCAGGTGCCGAACTCGACGCGCTGGCAACTGTTCTTCCGCGATCCGAACAACGTCGAGATCGAGCTCAATTTCGAGACCAAATACGAGCTCGCCGCTTAATTGCCCGTCATTGCAAGCAATGACGGCGGCTACTGCAACGCTTCGCCGTGTTGCGACAGATCGAGGCCCTCGAATTCGCTTTCCTTGCTGACGCGCAACGGCACGAACAGCCCGATCAGCTTGAGCAGCACGAAGGTCGCCACGCCCGACCAGACGATCGTTGCCGCGATACCGCAGAGCTGGATCAAAACCTGCACGGGCCTGCCCTCGATGAGACCGGAAATCCCGGCCGCGCCGACGCTCGCCGATACGGAAGCGGTGGCAAACACGCCGGTCAGCAGCGTGCCGACCGCGCCACCGACGCCGTGCACGCCGAACACGTCGAGCGAGTCGTCGTAGCGCAGCGCCAGCTTGAGCTTGGTGCAGGCCCAGAAGCAGACGGCGCCGGCGATGACACCGATGACGATGCCGTGCCATGGCAGCACGAAGCCCGACGCCGGCGTGATGGTGCCGAGGCCGGCGACCGCGCCGGAGATCATGCCGAGCACGGACGGCTTGCCGCGCGTCCACCATTCCAGCGCCATCCAGGTCACCGCGCCGGCGCAGGCGGAAAGATGCGTTGCCATGATGGCGAACGCGGCGCGCGACCCCGCCGCCAGCGCCGAGCCGCCGTTGAAGCCGAACCAGCCGACCCACAACAGGCCGGTGCCGATCACCGCCAGCGACAGATCGTGCGGCGACAGGTTCTCGCTGCCGTAGCCGTGACGCTTGCCGATCACGCAAGCCGCGACCAGGCCGGCGACGCCGGCATTGAGATGCACGACGGTGCCGCCGGCAAAGTCGAGCATGCCCAAATTCATCAGCCAGCCATTGCCCCAGACCCAATGGGCGATCGGCACGTAGACGACCGGCAGCCACAGCACCGCAAAGCAGAGCAAGGCGGCGAAGCGCATGCGGTCGACCACCGAGCCCGCGACCAACGCCACGGTGATAACGGCGAATGTCATCTGATAGGCGGCGAACAGGATTTCCGGAATGGTGGCGGCAAGCGGCGACGTCGTCGCCATGCCGATATTGCTGAAAAACGCGCGGCCGAGCGTGCCAATGAACGCACCCTCGCCGACGAATGTCAGGCTGTAGCAGAACGCGGCCCACAGCAGCGAGCCGACGCAGACGCACAACAAGGTCTGCGCCATGGTCGCCAGCACGTTCTTCTTGCGCACCATGCCGCAATAGAACAGGGCGAGCCCGGGGAGGCTCATCATCAGCACCAGTGCGGTCGCCGAAATCATCCATGCGGTATCGGCGGCATCGATTGTGGATGTCATGAATTGTCCCCCGTGTGGCAGCGCCGCGGTGCGCGGCGCGGCGCCGCTGCGGCCTTCAGAGCGCCTGGGCGTCGGTCTCGCCGGTGCGAATACGCAACGCGTGATCGATCGTAGTGACGAAAATCTTGCCGTCGCCGATCTGGCCGGTATTGGCGACATTGCGGATGGTCTCGATCACCCGCTCGGCGTCCGGCTCGTCGACAGCGACCTCGATGCGAATCTTGGGCAGAAAATCCACCGTGTACTCGGCGCCGCGATAGATTTCGGTATGGCCTTTCTGGCGGCCGTATCCCTTCGCTTCAGTCACGGTCATGCCGTTGACGCCGACATGACCCAAAGCCTCGCGGATTTCATCGAGCTTGGAGGGTTTGACGATGGCGATGATCAATTTCATGCAGTTATCCTGGCCAGTGCGCTCGGATGAGCCGTTGCGGCAGCGCTTTCAGCCCATCGCTGATTATGATTTAGGCAGAAAGTCCATAAATTATGCGATTAATTCGTGTGCAGCGCAAAAGCAAGTCGGCGCGGCGGATGCGGCCGGGGAAATCGCGGCGTTCCTCAATGCGCCAAAGCCGCGGCCAGTCCTGACGGATCGTTGGTGCCGATGCGCCGGATTTCGCCGTTCAGCCTGAGCTCGACGGCATCGCGGCCGGAGACGTTATAGGCCAGTTCGGGCCGGACCCGTTCATATCCTACGCACCCGGAATCACCGGCAGCAGCACGTGCGAGGGGTATTTGCGGTCGTGATAGACCTTGTGCAGCACGGTCTTGCTCGAGCAGATATGATACGGCACATATTCGGCGTTGGTGGCGCCGGCGACGCCGGTCGGCAGATCGAGACACGTGACGTCGAGACAGATGCGGTGGCCTTTGCGGAATAGATTCGCCGTCGCCATCACCTCGATCTGATATTCCTCGATTGATCCCGGCGGCACCGGCTTCTGCGCCTCGCGGGTCAGCGGATGCCACGGCCAGAACGGCCGCGAGCGTTTCGCGTCGAGGGCGCGGTGCGAGGCCTTGAGCCAGCCGCGGGTGATCTCGCGTTCCGGCAGGTTTTTCGGCACCTCGCGCTCGCCTTCGCGCACGCTCATCACCGAAACATCGGGGCCGACGTCCTTGAGGACAACGATCCAGTTGGTGTCGTCCTGATCGATCGCGGCGTAGAGCGTGACGACGATGGGGCCGGCGACCAACACGTCATGCGGCAGCGGATCGGTCATGTAGCGCAGGCGCTGGATCGTGGTGGTCTGCGACGGCGGCATCTGCACGAAGGAGTCCGGCGGCTGCGTCTCGGTGGCGCTCGACGGCTGCGGCAGATCGGGAGTGAGCCGCTCCCAGCTCGACAGATAAAGCCTGGTCCACGTCGCCCCGGGCGGCGGCCAGTTGTTGGCGGTGCGCCATTCGTTGGCGCCCATCACCCAGTAGCGCACCGGCGGCTCGTCCATGATGCGGGTGTTCATGCCCTTGAGCCAGAAATCGTGCCAGCGCAGCACTTCGTTGTGGAAAGTGTGATACGGCCGCTCCAGATGCGCCGGGCCGGCGAGCAGGAGCTTCTTCGGCGCCTTGATGTTGCGGAACCAGTGCTGGCAGCCGTTGAGATGGGTCTTGTAGGTGTAGCCGTACCAGCCGGAGCCGGTATAGGTCGGCACCTTGATGTCGTTGAACTCGGCCTCGCTTTTCGCCACCGCGGCCTCGGAATCGTACGGATCGACCAGCACGTTGTAGTACGGCGGCATGTGCTGGCCTTTTTGCGCGATTACGTTGTAGACGTGCGGATACATCTTGTAGTCGGGATTGCTCATGGCCGCCTGCCAGAGCTTCTCGCGCTGCGGCGGCAACGGGCCGGGCGCGCCTTTGTTCTGATGCATCGCCGAGAAGTGGCCGACCAGATAGCGGAACAGATGGATGACGCCGCCGGGATATTCGTCGCGGAAGCCGCCGAGCTCGCCATAGGCACCGCGCGAGTCGAAGGGAAAGATCGCGCGCAGATGCGGCGGTTGTTTCTTGGCGGCGGCAAGCTGCTCGGCGCCGAAGCCGGATATGCCGACCATGCCGACATTGCCGTCGCACCACGGCTGCGCGGCGATCCATTCGATCAGGTCGTAGCAGTCCCACTCGCGCGAGCCGCCGCCTTGCGACTTGCCGACGCCGCGCGGCGAGCCGATGACGTGAACGTAGCCGCGCGATACGAAGAACTTGGTGTCGCCGGCCTCCATCGGCCCGGTCCACAGCGGCGACCAGGCCGGCTGCGGCGGCAGCGCCTCGGCCATGGCGGGGCCCTGAAAATCCTTGTTGTAGATGGCAAACGCCAGCAGTGCCGGAAACTTGCCGGGCGCCTCGGGCCGGTAGACGTCGACGCAGATGTTCACGCCGTCGCGCATCGGCACCATGACGTCCATGTCGCGGGCGATCGCGGAAATTGTCGGCTCGCGGTTGTAACTCGATGCCGGATTGTCCGCCGCCTGCAGCAACGGACGCGACGTATCCGCGTTGGCCATGTTTTCTCTTGCCTCCCCGAGCGCGACGGATGGCGCCGCGCCGAATGTTTAATGTGCCGGTGCGCGTCGAGCAAGCGACGCAGTGAGGGAGGCGAACCGCATAGCTCGTCGAAGACGCGCGCAAGCTTGCTGCTGCCGCCCTTGACGCGATCATCGGCACGAACAGAATGGCGGCCAAGCGATCGAAGCCGCTTTCGCGGCGCCGACGTTTACCGACACACGGGAGGACTGAGCGAATGGAATTGCGATCGACCCGCCGGATCGTCACCGGCCACGACAAGGACGGCAAGGCCGTCGCGCTCTACGACGCGCCGGTGCCGGCGATTCAGCGCAGCGCCGGCGGCAACGGCATGACGCTATTGTGGGTGACGAGCGAAGCCCCCGTCGACATGGCAAGCACCGCAGATCGTGCCCGGACCAAGGTCGGCGTGCCGCCGTCCGACAACGGCACCATCTTCCGCATCGTCGATTTCGCCCCGACGCCGACCGGCGGCTACGGCGCCGTCGATCATCACCAGATCCTGCGCAACATGGGCATCGATCCGGCGACCCAAGGCTATGCCCGGCACGAGAACACCCACCGCACCCGCAGCATCGACTATGCCCTCGTGCTCGAAGGCGAGATCGACATGCTGCTCGACGACACCGAAGTCCACGTCAAGGCCGGCGACGTGCTGGTGCAGCAGGGCACCAACCACGCCTGGGTCAACAATTCGGGCAAGCCCTGCCGCATCGCCTTTATTTTGATCGACGGCAAGACACCGCCGGCGTGGCAGCAGCGCTGGACGAAAAAGTAACCGCCATTCGCTCGCACTGACGAGAAAGATTACTCCGCCGCGACCTGATGCACCTGCAACAGCGGCTGGATGCGGGCGCGCTCGCCCGACAGCGCGACGATGGCGTGGTTTTCCGGCACCGCGATCCAGTGCTTGCGGTCCTTATCGAGCGGCTCGGAGACGATCAACAGCCCGTTGTCGGTCTCGCGGTAATACAACGTGTTGGCGCTGTCGTTCACGGCGTAGCGGAAGGCGTAAAGATCGCGGCCGTTAGACAGCGCCGCCGTCACGCGCAGACGGTCGCCCGGCTTGTTCTGGTTGACGAACTCGGTGAGCCTGAGCAGTACCTTTTCGGTCGCCTCGACCGGTCGCTCCATGCCGCCGGTGCCGATGATGGCGAGGAAGATCGCCTCGGTGTCGGTGGTGCCGATGCGCGCGGGATAGAGCTGGTCGGGGATCAGCGCCTCGACCTTGCGGCGCAGCCGGCTCCAATTGCCGACGAACCCGTTGTGCATGAACATCCATTGGCCGCAGGCGAACGGATGGCAGTTGGCGCGAGTGATGGCGGTGCCCGTCGCGGCGCGGACGTGGGCGAAAAACAGATGCGACTGCAGGTGCCGGCAGAGATAGCGCAGGTTCTCGTCCGACCAGGCCGGCCTGATTTCGCGATAAAGCCCCGGCTCCGGGTGGGTGCCGTACCAGCCCAGGCCGAAACCGTCGCCGTTGACGCTCGCCGTTGCCTCCAGCGCATTGATGCTTTGGGAAATCAGCGAGTGCGCCGGCTCGGTCACATAGTGTTCGAGCGCGGTGGTTTCCCCCCGATAGGCAATCCAGCGGCACATAGCGTTGCCTTAGCCGTCAGGCCACCAAGGTGGCATCACGAATCCATTGTGTCACCTTGTGGAGAACAATATCGGCGTCTTCGTGTTCATTTTCGGTAAAGATCCACAATTGGGCATCGGCCGAGGTGCCCCGGGCCACGATCCGCCGGCAACCCTCTACCTCATCGGTGCAGCCGAGCGCCACGGCGTCGACGGCCACCAGGTCCAAAACCCGGTCCAGGAGCTCGCTTACCGGCAAGGCGCCGGAACGGGTCGCAAAGGTGCCGCCCAAGCCGTAGCGCTGGGCCCGCCACTTGTTCTCCACCGCGATCGAGCGATCGACCGCGTCGAGGCCGGCATTGTGCTCCGGGTCGGCATAGAGGTGGCGCGCCAGCATCCGGTACAGCGCCGCCAGCGCCACCGCGTCCTCGACGCGGGTGCAGCAATCCGGCGCGCGCAGTTCCAGCGTCGGGTATTTCAACGACGGCCGGACCGCCCACCACAGATGGCTGGCGTCCTTGATGGCGCCGGAGCGCATCAGCGCCGCCACGTAGGCGTCGTAGTCGGTCGTGTTGGCGAACAGCTCCGGCAGGCCGGTGCGCGGCAGCTCGTCGTAGGCGGCGAGCCGATAGCCTTTCAGCCCGGTGAGGCGGCCCTGCCAGAACGGCGAGGAGGTCGACAGCGCGATGAACAACGGCAGGTATGGCAGCATCCGCGTCATCACGTCGACACGCCGCGTCGGATCGGGAAACTCGACGTGGACGTGCATGCCGCACAGCATGTTGCGCTGGCCGATCATTTGCAGTACGTCCATGACGTCGTCATAGCGGTCCTTGGGCGACTGCACCGATTCCGGCCAGCGCGCCGACGGATGGGTGCCGCAGGCGAGGATCGCGAGCCCGTGCTGCGCGGCGGCGCCGGCCACGTTCTGGCGCAACCGCTGCAGCTCCCGACGCGCGGCGCCGCATTCGACATGAGGCTCGGTAGCGGCCTCTATTTGCGCCTGCAGAAATTCGCGGCCGACCCGGCCGCCGGTGCCGCACTCGGCAAGCTCGAACAGCGCTTCCGGCGTCTCCGCGGACACCTGGAGGGTCTTGGCATCGGCGAGGAAATATTCCTCCTCGATGCCGAACTGGAATTGATCGTCGGCCGCGAACAGGCGCGCTTGCCCGGGCGGCACCAGCGTGCGGATACGGAAACGTTGCTCCTGCGGGTCGAACCTGAATTCCATCGTCGTTACATCCCAGTGTTGATGCCTTGGATTTGCAGCCAGCACTCAAGCAACGCGATCTGCCAGAGTTTCGAATGCCCTTTCGGCGTCAGCTCGCCCTCGGGGTCCGCCAATAGCCGCTCGACATAGGAGCGGTTGAACAAGCCGCGCTGCCGCGCCTGCGGCGCGTCGAGCACGTCGCGGACAAAATCGTAGAACGGCCCGCGCAGATATTTCAGCGCCGGCACCGGGAAATAGCCTTTCGGCCGGTCGATCACCGCATCGGGCACGATGCCGCGCGAAGCCTGCTTGAGGATGTATTTGCCGCCGTCGCGCACCTTGAGCTCGGCCGGGATGCGCGCCGCAAGCTCGACCACGTCGTGGTCGAGGAACGGCACGCGGGTCTCGAGCCCCCAGGCCATCGCCATGTTGTCGACGCGCTTGACCGGATCGTCGACCATCATGATCTGGGCATCGAGCTGCAGCGTCTTGTCGATCGCCCGGCCGCTGCGGCAGGAATCGAAAAATCTCTCGACGAATTCGCGGCTGTAGTCGCCGTTCATCAGCGGCGGCGCCAGCGCTTCGCGCATCTCGTCGTGATCGCGATCGAAATAGACCCGCGCGT
>JASHQO010000057.1 GCA_030039105.1 Xanthobacteraceae bacterium | reverse complement strand
ACGTGCCAGTGCGCCTGCCAGCGAATGAGTCCGGTGAACGGCGCGGCAATCGCCTGGTTGTTGATGAGGTAGCGCGTCAGCATCACCGCCGGCCGCGCGATCAACACCACGACGGCCATGCCGACGAGCCACGGCCAGCCTGCGGCGAGCAGGCGATCGGGCGGCGTCTTGGTCACCAGCGTGACAATGCGGCCGATGAAGTACGGCACCGCGCTGTCGGTCAGCGCGACGAACAATTCGACGACGAACAGCGCCGCGAACAGCCACTTCGCCTGGCGGGCAAAGTGCCACAGGAACGCGATCAGGCCGGCCGGCGGCTCGGGGTCTTGCGGCGCTGCCGTCGGCGTCAGGAATCGCTCGAAAAGCGCGAACATTTGCGGATGGTTACAGGGCTCCACTGGGCGGCGTCAATCGACCAGCCAAAAGGCTTTTTCGCGGCACGCGGCGCATCGTCACGACGGCATTTCTGCCCTTTTGGGTTGTCGGCGGCCGTGTCATCGTTGACGGGGAAACACCGAGGGGACCGCCATGAAGCGTCTTAGCTTCGCCGGCGCGCTGGTCGCGCTTTTGGCATTCATGCCCGCGGCGCAGGCGCAAAGCTTTCCGACGCACCCGCTCAGCATGATGGTCGGATTTCCGCCCGGCGGCCCGACCGACACGCTGGCGCGCATCGTCGCCGACGGCATGAAGACTACGCTCGGCCAGGCGATCGCCGTGGAAACCGTCAGCGGCGCCAGCGGCACCATCGCGACCGGCCGCGTCGTCCACGCCGCGCCCGACGGCTACACCATCGGCATCGGCCAGTGGTCGAGCCATGTCGGCTCGCCGGCGCTCTACAATCTCGACTACGACATCATCAAGGATCTGCAGCCGCTGTCGCTGTTGGCCTATTCGCCGTTGTGGATTCTCGGCAAGGCCGCGTTGCCGCCGAGCACGCCGGCCGAGCTGATCGCCTGGGCCAAGAGCCAGCCGCAGCCGATCACGGTCGGCACTGTGGGCACCGGCAGTGCCGCGCAGCTCTGCGCGATCTACTTCGCGCAGAAGACCGGCGCCCATTTCCAATACGTGCCGTATCGCGGCGCGGCGCCGGCGCTGCAGGATCTGATCGGCGGCCAGATCGACCTGTCCTGCCTCGAAGCGTCGGCGACGCTGCCGAGCGTCGAGGCCGGCAAGGTCAAGGCCTACGCGGTCTTAAGCGAGCAGCGCTGGGCGAAATCGCCGAACACGCCGACCATGATCGAAGCCGGCGTGCCGGGACTGAGCATCACGTTCTGGCACGGGCTGTGGACCACCAAGGGCACGCCCAAGGACGTCGTCGATCGTCTCGTCGCGTCGGTGCAGAACGCGCTGGCCGATGCCGCGGTGCGCAGCCGGCTCGAAACGCTCGGCTTCGTCATCTTCCCGCGCGACCAGCAAAACCCGGCGGCGCTCGAAGCCTACAACAAGGCCGAGCTCGACAAGTGGTGGCCGGTCATCAAGGCGGCCGGCATCAAGGTGAGCGAGTGAACTCTGAGTCGTCTTGGCGAGCACCTCAGGGTGACGGACGAATCGTTCGAGCGTTGTTGTTTGTATCGGAAAGGAGGATGAGTCTTGGACTCTATTCGCCCGGCACATCGCGTTCGCCGGCCACCATGGCGGTCAAGCCGCTCATGCCGGCCACCACCGCGCCGAACACCAGCATCGCGTAATGCGCATGCTCGCCGCGGCCGAAGCTGGCAAAAGCCTGGGCGCGGGCGACGCCGATCGTGACCGTGGTGGCGGCAACGATGAGGGAAACCGCGAGCGCCAAAGTGGCGAGCAGCTCGATGCCGAGAATGCGGCAGGGGGTCGCGTTTGTTACGGCAGTGGGGGACGCAAAACCGACCTTCCCGGTCAGCTCAGTCATGGCAGCTTCATCCTTCGCGAATCAGTGCGTTGCTGGGCCGGTAAAGTGTCTTGCGACTTTGGCGAAGCTATTGAGAAATAATGGCGATTCGGTCTTTTTGGTTAACGGTCGGTTAACGCCGCGAGCGGCGGCGGCAATAAACGACCGCTGTGGCTTTGGCGACACGGCAAACGCCGGCTTACAGCGCCGGCGCGACGGCGGCCGGCGTGTGCTCCATGGTGACGTGGCCGGGTTGCGCGGCGACGCGGGACAGCCAGGCGCGGATCGCCGGAAACGCGGTCAGGTCGTAATCGCACAGATGCGCCACATGGGCGTAGGCGTACAAGGCAATGTCGGCGATGGTGTAGCGATTTGCTGCGAAGAAGTCGTGCACGGCAAGATGTTTCTCCATCACGCCGAGGGCGCGATGGCCTTCTTCCATCCAGTCCTCGAAAGCATGCTGCTGCAGCTCGCGCCCGCCTTTGACCAGAGTGAGCCAGAAATAGGCGGCGCCGATATTCGGCTCGAGACTGTGCTGCTCGAAGAACATCCACTGCATCGCCTCGGCGCGGTCGATGCGATCCTCCGGCGCCAGCGACGAGCCGCCGGCGATGTACCAGAGAATGGCGTTCGATTCGGCGAGATAGCGGGCCGGCGCGACCTCGAGCAGCGGCACCTGGCCGTTCGGATTCTTGGCCAGAAATTCCGGCGTGTGGCTGTCGCCCTTGAGGATGTCGATCTCGACCAGCCGATACGGGATATTGAGCTGGGCCAAGGCGAGCCGCGCCTTGTAGCTGTTTCCCGATCGCTGCATCGAGTAGAGCGTGAACATTGCCGCTTCCCAAATGATCGCGGCGGTAGTAGCGCGCGACTGTTGCGGCGTTACGACTTCAACGCGGCGATGTCGTGGCCGCAATCTTGGCCGCAGTCTTGGCCGCAGTCTTGGCCGCGCGAAGTTCCGCCGGGGCCTGCCGGCATTGTAGGGCAGTCTGCGGCGAAAGCCATCGCCGGTTCCGCGCGTCGCAGTGCAATAACGAACGCCGCCAGCATCGCCGGCGCGCCGAGCGGGATCAGCGTCGCCTGGGCAAAAGTGCGGGCGACGAGCGGCACCAGCCAGAGCGCGGCCAGCGCGGTCTGCTGCCACGGGCCGAAACCGCGCTCCATGCCGTCGACGGCGAGGAAGGCGATGGCCGGCGCCAGCACCATCATGTCGTAGTCGAGGGTGTAGGGCGTGGCGAGGATCGCGGCGAGGCAGAGCGTCGCTGCTTTCACGGCGGCGGGCGCGCGGCCGCGCCACAGCCAGGCGGTCGCGGTGCCGATCGCCAGCGTCGCCACCAACTGAATGCCGTAGGCGAGCGGCACGCTCGCGCCCCACATGCGCGCCCAGGAGAAGATACTTTGAATCTTGTGCCAGCCGGTATCGCCCTGTTCGAGCACGACGGTGCGGGTATATCCGGCGCCGGCCAGGAACGCGTGCCAGACCGGCACGCCGAAGGCCAGCGTGGCGGCAAGCGTCAGCAGCGCCACGGTCGCGGCCGCGGCGCCGATCGTGCGCCAATAGCCGCCGGCGGCGAGCGCAATGGGAATCATCAGCCCGAATTGCGGCTTGTAGGCCAACAGCCCGAACAGCACGCCGGCGACGAGCGGCCGCCGGTCGAGGCAGACCAGCGCGCCGCCGATCAGCGCCGCGGTCAAAAAGCCGTTCTGGCCGTGGCCGATATTGATCAGCACCGCTGGGAAGGCGAGCGCGAGCAGGAGCCAGTCATACGGATGCACCGGAGCCTGATCCGTTGCCGGGCGGTGGAACGATCGAAGAATCGCCCGCATTGCCAGGAGATAAAGGCCGAGCGAGAGCGCCTGCCACACCGTCAGCGCCAGCCCGTAAGGCATTGCCGCGAGCGCGGCGGCGACGAACAGAAAATAGGGCGGATAGTGCCAGCCGTAGAACTGCGTCGACCGGCCGAAGATCGCCTGCTCGCGGGTGTATTGCGTGAGCGAATCGAACGGCGCGTCGGGGTTGCCTTCAAGCACATAGGTGCCGGCGGCGTAGACGTTGGAGAAGTCGGTGCCGATCGGCCGGCCCTGCAGGTCGACGCCGCCTTTGGCGGTCACGACGAGGACCAGAAATCCGGCCGCGGAGGCGATCAGGAGCGCGATCGCCACCACCCGGATGCGCTCGGCCGTAAGCCACGCGCCGCTCCGCAAAATCTGCCGCGCCCGGTCCATGGCGGCTCCAATTTCCCCTTGTCGCGCCGGGCATTAGGCCAGGGCCGGCTTAAGGGAGTGTTGCGCGGGCGCCGCTGCCAGGCGCAATGCCGCAGATTTGAGGAATTGGCAGGAATTGGCGCTTGCCTGTGCTTAATGGTGGCTTTAGGAAGCACGCGCTTAGTGGGCGTTTGGAGCAGCGGAGACTTTTGGAGAAAAGGATAATGGCTTTCCTCGCGGACCAGATCATGCGCATCAAGCCGTCAGCCACCATGGCTGTCACGGATAAAGCGCGTGCGCTGAAGCTGGCTGGCCGCGACGTCATCGGTCTCGGCGCCGGCGAGCCCGATTTCGACACGCCCGACAACATCAAAGAGGCGGCGATCAAGGCGATCCGCGACGGCAAGTCGTCGAAGTACACCGCCGTGGACGGCCTTGCGGAACTGAAGGCCGCAGTGGCGAGCAAGTTCAAGCGCGAGAACCAGCTCGACTACAAGGCGTCGCAGATCATCATCGGCACCGGCGGCAAGCAGGTGCTGTACAACGCGCTGATGGCGACGTTGAACCCCGGCGACGAGGTGATCATCCCGGCGCCGTACTGGGTCAGCTATCCGGACATGGTGCTGCTCGCCGGCGGCACGCCGGTCGAGGTCGTCACCGCCATGGCGGCCGGCTACAAGATGAAGCCGGAGCAGTTGGAAAAGGCGATCACGCCGAAGACCAAGTGGATCATCTTCAACTCGCCGTCGAACCCGACCGGCGCCGCCTATACGAAGAACGAGCTGAAAGCGGTGACCGACGTGCTGATGCGGCACCCGCAGGTCCACGTCATGTCCGACGACATGTACGAGCACCTGGTCTACGACGACTTCAAGTTCTTCTCGCCGGCGCAGCTCGAGCCGCGGCTCTATGAGCGCACGCTCACGGTGAACGGCTGCTCCAAGGCCTACTGCATGACCGGCTGGCGCATCGGCTATGCCGGCGGGCCGGAGCCGTTGATCAAGGCGATGGCGATCATCCAGTCGCAGTCGACGTCGAACCCGACGGCGGTGTCGCAATGGGCCGCGGTCGAGGCGCTGACCGGGCCGCAGGACTTCATCGCCAAGCACAACAAGATCTTCAAGGAGCGGCGCGACCTCTGCGTCTCGATGCTGAACCAGGCCCGCGGCATCCAATGCCCGAAGCCGGAAGGCGCGTTCTACGTCTATCCGTCCTGCGCCGGCACCATGGGCAAGACGGCGCCGACCGGCAAAACGCTGAAAACCGACGAGGACTTCGTCACCGAGCTTCTGGAAGCCGAAGGCGTCGCGGTGGTGCAGGGCACGCCGTTCGGTGTCGGACCTGCGTTCCGCATCTCCTACGCCACGGCGACCACGGCGCTCGAAGAGGCCTGCACCCGCATCCAGCGCTTTTGCGGGAATCTGCAGTAGGCGACGCGTTGCGGCCTCGCTCAGAGCCGATCCGGAAACAGGTGATATTGCTCCGGCCGCACGCTGACCGCCTGGCCGACGTGCCACTGCCGGCTCCGCGATGCGTCGATCTCGATGGTCCTCGACGCCTGCTCGTTGCCGATCTCGATCTCGAGGCGGCGCGCCGGTCCGATGCCGTGGATGCGTTTGACGACGCCTTTGAGGTCGGCGTCCCCGGCACGGGCCGGCAGGATCGTCACGTCGAACGGGCGGGCAAACAGCGTTGCCGCCCCGTCGGCCATTCCCTTCGGCACGATGCCGATCGGTCGGCCGTCGAAGCGCACCTGATTGTCCTGCACGAACACCGGAAGCACGACCGATTCGCCGATGAATTCATGGACGAACGGCGTCTGCGGATTGCTGTAGACCTGCTGCGGCGTGCCGATCTGCTCGATGTGCCCCTTGTCCATGACGACGATGCGGTCGGCGACTTCGAGCGCCTCTTCCTGGTCGTGGGTGACGAAAATCGAGGTGACGTGAATTTCGCGGTGCAGATTGCGCAGCCAGCGCCGCAGCCCCTTGCGCACCTTGGCGTCGAGCGAGCCGAACGGCTCGTCGAGCAGCAGCACTTTGGGCTCGATGGCGAGCGCGCGGGCGAGCGCAATCCTTTGGCGCTGGCCGCCGGATAGCTGCGCCGGGTAGCGCTCGGCGAGCCAGCGTAGCTGCACCAGATCGAGCAGCTTGTCGACGCGCCGGCGGATTTCCGTTTCGCCCGGACGTTCGGCGCGCGGCTTGGCGCGCAGCCCGAACGCGACGTTCTCGAACACGGTCATGTGCCGGAATAGCGCATAATGCTGGAATACGAAGCCGACCCGGCGCTTGCCGGCGGGGCGCGACAGCGCATCCTCGCCGTCGAACTGGACCTGGCCGTCGTCCGGCCAATCGAGGCCGGCGACGATGCGCAACAGCGTGGTCTTGCCGGAGCCCGACGGTCCGAGCAGGGCCAACAACTCGCCGGAACGCACGTCGAGATTGACCCGGTCGAGCGCGGTGAAATCGCCGAACCGCTTGCTCGCATCGATGACGGATATTCTCATGACCTCGATTCCTTGGCGAGACGGGTTTCCAGAAGCGCCTTGACCACGAGCGTGACGAGCGCCAGCAGCGCCAATAGCGACGAGACGGCGAAAGCCGCGGCAAACTGGTAGCTGTCGTACAGCGCTTCGACGTGCAACGGCATGGTGTTAGTCGCGCCGCGCACGTGGCCGGACACGACGGAGACTGCGCCGAATTCGCCCATGGCGCGCGCGTTGCATAACAGGACGCCATAGAGCAGCGCCCATTTCACGTTCGGCAAGGTGACGCGAAAAAAGGTCTTGAGGCCGGAAGCGCCGAGCGAAAGCGCCGCTTCCTCCTCGTCGGTCCCTTGCTGCTGCATCAACGGCACGAGTTCACGCACGACGAATGGGAAAGTGACGAAAATCGTCGCCAGCGCGATGCCGGGCAGAGCGAAGATCACCTTGACGTCATGGCCGGCCAGCCATGGGCCCAGATAGCCTTGCAGCCCGAATAGCAGGACGAAGACGAGGCCGGCGATCACCGGAGACACGGAGAACGGCAGCTCGATCAGCGTAATCAGCAGATTCTTGCCGCGGAACTCGAATTTGGCGATGGCCCAGGCGCCGATGACGCCGAATACGGTGTTCACCGCAACCGAGATCGCGGCGACGATCAACGTCAGGCGGATCGCCGAAAGCGTGTCGGGGTCGGTCAGCGCCGCCGCGTAGGCGGCAATGCCGTTGGCGAAAGCCTGGCCGAACACGCAGACCAGCGGCAGCACGATGAACAACCCGAGAAATCCCGCAGCCACGGCGATCACCAGCCATTTCACCGCCGGCGGATCGGCGCCCACGTCGGTCCGCGGCAGGATCGGCGCCTGGATCGCGGCACGTGCGGCAACGGATTCGCTGAGCGCCTCGGGCAATGCCGTCTCCTGCATGACCTCGGCGATCGGCAGTGCGCTCATCGACCGCTCTCCGTGTGCAGTGCCGTCCACCGTTGCAGGCCGTTGATGAGGAACAGGAACAGCAGCGACGCCATGAGCATGACCACGGCGATTGCGCTGGCGTCGGCATAGCGGAACTCCTGCAACCGGATCACGATGAGCAGCGGCGCGATCTCCGAGACGTTCGGCAGGTTGCCGGCGATGAAGACGACGGAGCCGTATTCGCCGACGGCGCGCGCAAAGGCGAGCGTGAAGCCGGTGAGCAGCGCCGGTACGACGGTGGGCAGCACGACGCGCCGCACCGTCATGCAGCGGCCGGCGCCGAGCGACGCAGCGGCTTCCTCCAGCTCGGCGTCGAGGTCTTCCAGCGCCGGCTGGACGGTGCGCACGACGAACGGCAGGCCGATGAACACCAGCGCGACAAAAATGCCGAGTGGGGTGAATGCCACGTGGATGCCGAGCGGCGCCAGCAGTCCGCCGATCCAGCCGGACGGCGCGTATAGAGCAGTCAAGGCAATGCCGGCGACCGCGGTCGGCAGCGCAAACGGAACGTCGACGATGGCGTCGAGCAGCCGGCGGCCCGGAAACCGATAGCGTACCAGCGCCCACACCACGATGGCGCCGAACACGAGATTGACGCAGGCCGCCGCCAGCGACAGACCGAACGACAGCGCGAACGCATGCAGCGCGCGGCGGCTGGTGACGATGGCGATGAATTGATCCGCGCTCAGCGCCGCCGATTTGACGAACAGCGCGCCGAGCGGGATCAGTACGATCAGCGACAGCCAGAGCAGCGTCGTGCCCAAGGTGAGGCCGAAACCGGGAAGCACGCCGGCACGCCGTCCGAGCAGACTTGCAGCGGTTCTCACATGCAATCCCGCGTCACTGGGCGTAGATCGAATCGAACACGCCGTGGTCGTTGAAGTGCGTCGCCTGCGCTTTGGTCCAGCCGCCGAAGTCGTCGATGGTCAGAAGCTCGAGTTGCGGAAAGCTCGCTTGATATCGCGCCGCGACCGACGGATCGCGCGGGCGATAGTAATCCTTGGCCACGATTTCCTGGCCCTGCGGCGAGTAGATGAAATCGAGAAAGGCTTGCGCCGGCTGCCGCGTGCCTTTGCGGTCGACGACCTTGTCGACGACCGCGACCGGCGGCTCGGCCAGGATCGAGATGCTCGGTACCACGATGTCGAGCTTGTCGACGCCGAGACGGTTGACGGCGAGGAAGGCTTCGTTCTCCCAGGCGAGGAGAACGTCCCCGACGCCGCGCTCGACGAAGGTGATGGTCGCGCCGCGCGCGCCGGCGTCAAGCACCGGCACGTTGGCATAGATGGCCTTGACGAATTCCCGCGCCTTGTCGTCGCTGCCGTATTTCTTGCGCGCATAGCCCCAGGCCGCGAGATAGTTCCAGCGCGCGCCGCCGGAGGTCTTGGGATTGGGCGTGATCATCTGCACGCCTGGTTTCGCCAGATCGTCCCAATCCTTGATGCGCTTGGGATTGCCCTTGCGCACCAGAAAAACAACGGTCGACGTATACGGTGAGGAATTCTGCGGCAGCCGCGTCTGCCAGTCGGGCGCGATCAGGCCGCGCGCGGCGATGGCGTCGATGT